>NZ_WSJA01000032.1:0-53985 GCF_009763235.1 Bordetella sp. 15P40C-2 | reverse complement strand
CTCGGATACTTAACCCCGGCGCAATTCGTGCAGGCTCATCAGAAAGAAGGTTTTTTACCCCTGGACTCTATGTCGGTGCCGTACTAAATCCGGGGGCAGGTCAGAAAGACAGGCATTACGGTGAGTGGCGGACTAAGCTATCGCGGCGAAAACCTGAGTTACCTGATTGCCAAATACGGTGAATCCATCGTGAAGGTTTTAGTGGATCCCGATGATTTCCGGCAAGTGTTCGTTTACGAAGGAGAAGATTCTCCGCTTGTCCCGCTGACCGAAGTTGGGGCGGATGAGACCTCGCCTGGACACACGGTCAGAGCAGTAAAGGAGATGCGGCGTCAACAGCGGGTAAACGCACCAGCTAATGACGAGCCTACAAAGTTCCGTGGGGATTTGTATGAACACTCAGTGGGCAGCAAGGCTACAGCATCTAGCAAGAAGCGGTCGCGTCCTGCGCGAAACCGTGAAATCGCAGGCGCCGCCAAAAATTCGGCGGCGTTAGAAAGAGCACACGCCCAGCCATTGATGACAGTTCAGCGCGGTTCAGCGGGAGCAGATTACCTGGCGCCGGACGAACCGGAGTTTGCCTTTGATGACATTAGCACTCTGCCCGTACTCGATCGTGCGGATGGGAGAGAGATCGTATGAATACTGCGTATGATGTGAAAAAGAAGATCGAATCGCTTGAGATTCAACATCCAAGGTTCGCTGATCTTTATGAGGCCTTGAATGATCGTATCCAAGACGCTCTGAAAGGGGATGCCGCCCGCATTGAATGGGTAGTCGGCCCCTCTCGGGTCGGGAAGTCGATGCTGATCAATACGCTGTCGCGCTCATATCCCGAAACTAGAGTCTCGGGTAAGCGGCACGTGCCCGTCCTGACAGTTCCAATTTCTCCAAATATTTCTCCCAAATTATTGCCGGCGAGCGTGCTGTTGGGGTTGGGATTGCCAGTACCGCCGCGGAGCATCACTTCTGGGGTGCTGGGTGATCGCATTCGCGATCAGCTGCGATTAGCACATACTCGCGTAGTGATCTTTGAAGAAGCGAGCCATCTGGTGGAGCCAGGAGCGCGTGTGGCACCGCGTGCGGCAGGTGACTGGTTCAAATCCCTGGCCGATGACCTGAATATGACGTTAATTCTCTTCGGTGTCCCCCGACTAGCGAGGCTTTTTGAGGCCAATGAGCAGCTGCGTCTACGCGCGTCCACAAGGAAGGAATTTCGTCCATACGACATGCGAGATAGAACGGATCAACAGTGCTTCGCTTCGTGCGTTGGAGCCTATGCGAATCTTTTTAAAAATTCAGGATGGTCCATTGATGTAGCCTTCAAAGATCTCATTTTGCATTGTTACTTATTGTCCGGTGGGGTCATTGGGGTGGTGAGTCGGTTCATGCAGGAACTTGCGTCTCAGATGCGTCGCAAAAGAGAGCGAGTTATCACCCTAGAGGACTGCCGGGGCGCGGTTAGGAACGTTGAGGGAGTAAATCACCCAAAATTTTCTGCCTTCTACGAGGAAGAAGTGTCGGCCGCTGCTCTGCATTCCGTACATGCGCATGTGTTGGAGATGAACGGGATGGGGTTACCCAAGCATGAGAAAGTAGGGAGTGCGACATGAGCTTGGTGGTCACTTTCCCGCCTCACCCTGATGAGTCAGGATTGGGATATTACCGTCGTCTGGCAGCGGAAAATTTGATGTGGGGATGGAGAGAACTAGCCGCGGCAGCAAATAAGCATGCGACCCGTGAATCGCTGCTGTCACGGCCACAGCATACTTCGGAGGTTCTGGGACTGGATCCGCAATGGACGCAACGTGCTCATGAACAGGATCTAGAGACCCGAACTTGGCGCCTCTTCCGTCGCTTCTCCAAGTTCGATGCCGTGTGCCCGTGTTGCATTCGAGAGACCAAGTACTTGCGGCAGGCGTGGGAAAATTCCTACGCGACCTGCTGCCCAGAACATAACGTTCGTTTGATAGATCGCTGTGATTCATGTGGCGAACAGCTGGGTGTAGACCGAGACCGAATCAAATATTGCGCTTGCGGCCATGACATCGGAGTTTCCGTTACCCGCGCACCCACCCGGGCTGAGCTCTGGCTATCTACGCTTATTGCAAGCAATGGCGCATCACCGGGCACGATCCGACCTAAGATACAGGGGGCAGACGTCAACAAGCTGTGCCTTTTGGTTCGAGACTTGTGCTTGATGATTGATCCGAATGTACCCCCGCCAAGTCGTAGCGCTGGGACCGTGAGAACAGTCGCGGATGCTATCTTGCTTTTGGAACCACTGGACCTTCTGTTGAGGGACTGGCCAGTTAACTTCAAGGCACATGTCTCCGAACGTATTGCTGTTGGTCGGCCTAACGCTCGAACTCTGAATAAATTGCTCGGTGAATGGTACATACAGTTAAGGAAAAGATGTCATGGCACTGTGTTCGAGCCGTTTTTGGTTGCCACACTTGAGGTGGGGGCGAAAGAGTTTGATGGCGTGCTGGGCAACGATCCATCTGTATACGCTACTGCCAAAAGCACTGAATATTTGTCTATGACGGCCGCAGCGCGGTTGACCGGCCTTACGCGAGATCATTTAGGTAAAGCGGTTCTCAGCGGCAAAATTCCATCTCGGAGTTTCTTACTAGGGACGCGGGGTCGAGCCTATGAGGTGCCTAGGCAGGACGCAGAGCGAATAGCCATGGAACGGGCGAAATGGTTGCGCCTGGCCGAGGCAGCAAAACGGGCGGGAGTGGGCGAGGTAGTCATGAAGAGTATGACAGAGGCTCGTGTGGTGAGCTTTGATCCGCAATGGCGCAGGAATGTCTTCAAGGCGGGCGAGATAGAGGCAAGCTCCATCGACCAGCTTTACAGCGTGCTGGTACACAGGGTCAAGATCGTAGACACGTCCGATAAGGAAATTGTTTTGTGGTCAGATCTCATGAGCCGGCGCTGGGGTAGCAATTCAGCCATCCAGTCAGTCATGCAGGCTGCTCAACGTGGCGATCTTCGTGCCGTCGTGAAGGGATCAACGATCGGAAAGATGGGGTTTCTACGCTCAGAGGTGGCAAAGTATTTTGGGGTGCCTGTGCTGGAGTCTGGGATGTCTCTGAAACGATTGGCAGGCGTGACGGGTTGGAAGCAGGAAAATATAAGGCACTGGATTAACGAAGGGCTGATGCACACTGAAGAGGTGAAGCTACCAGGTCAACAGCGTGATGTCATTCTTCCAGAGCAACTGTTGGCGTTCAGGCAAACGTACGTGCCTCTGGCAGATTTGGCAAAGTCCATGAATACCAAAGCCTCAGCTCTTGCGCGAAATCTGGGTGGCGCGGTAGAAGTGATTGGTGCCCTAACCCTTCGGAACGGTTTGCGCCGTGGAGGGCTGCTACGGGTGGCTGACCTGGGAAGACTGGCGGTGGCGCAAGCCAAGGCTAACCGGAAGTGATTGGTATGACCGGGGTGCTAGAGAAAAAAGAGCACCCTCGCCGGGCGATCTATCGCAGTTGTTAGAACGGGGTAAAACGAACTATTTGCCCGGTCTCAGGTCAAGCCCGTCAAGCTCTTCAAGGGTTGCAACAACAGATTCCACCAGGTCCCCGTCGAAGTCATTGCGATCTGCCTCTTCATGAGTACCTTTATTCAGGTATGTCCATACCAAATTGGTTGTCGGAACCCCGAGGATGCGACCATAGGCGGCGGGAATAAGCTCTTTATTGGCGTGGTTGAACGTCTTTGCGTCCCTAAGTTTCTTTGCCAACGCTTCGCAAAGATTTCGCAGTGCTGGTTTGACCTACCCCCAGATTTAGTACGGCGCCGACATAGAGTCCAGAGTAAAAACTGTTGTTGCTGATGAGCCTGAGCGAACTGCTCGGGCGTTAGATATCCAAGCGCGCTATGCGGTCCCTCGGTGTTGTACTCGAGGCGCCAGTCTTCGATCAAGGATCTCGCTTGGCGCATTGATAGGAACCAGTGCTCGTTCAAGCATTCATCACGGAATTTTCCATTGAAGCTTTCGATGTATGCGTTTTCCACGGGCTTTCCTGGCCTGATGAACGACAGCTTCACGCCGACCTGGTAAGCCCAGGCGTCCAAGGCCCTGCCGGCAAACTCCCGGCCATGGTCCACGGTGATAGAGAGGGGCAACCCACGCAGTTCCGCCAGCCGTTGCAGCGCCTGCTTCACCCTGAATCCCGGTAGTGATGTGTCGACTTCGATGGCCAGACATTCACGAGTGTAATCAGCGGCAGGTCAACGACATACAGTTAGGCTGCCTGTCCAAGCAAGAATTTCAGTCTCTACAGTCGGTGCTGGAAAAATTGATTGATAGCGCTGAACAGGCCCTCTCTTTGCAGGCCTATCTATTGAAAGAGCAGTGAAAGGCGCAGAGGGCTGATTAGTTCGGACCCTTACGCCGGGTTGCCTCGCCCGGGACGATCCGGGTTTCGTCGACGAAATACTAATTGCAGGGCATGCGAGCCGCGCCGAGCGTCGAATAGGTTGTCTTTGTGTGACTTCAGATACGCCATCAATATATAGAGGGCGGACCCGCGACTACTTTTCGCGCCTTCGACGGCGGCCAGGCCCTAGGGAAAACGCTCACCATCGGTAAGTCGACGATAGCCAAATTACTCGTACAATCGGGCACACCATACGATCTCTAATCGTGAAGCCCCTATGAGTGAACGTCGCGACGAGTCCTCTCCACTGGCGCCGTCCCGCGCCATGACGACTCGTTTGGATCTCATGACGCTACGCCTCTTTGTTAGCGTCGTAGAACATGGTGGAATCGTCAGGGCTGCTCAAAGCGAGTTCATCGCTACGTCCGCCGTCAGCAAGCGCATTCAAGATCTGGAGTCAGCACTTCGTACTCCCTTGCTGGTGCGGCAGCGTCAAGGCGTCATACCTACCGAGGCCGGAAATGCGTTAATACGCCATGCGCGCCGACTATTGCGTGCCATGGCAGAAATGGAGACCGAGCTGCTCAGTTTCGCGGATGGCGAGCGGGGCAACGTGCGTGTCATGGTCAGCGAATCTGCACTGACAGATTTTTTCCCCACCGGTGTAAAGGCCTTCTCCGAAGCATATCCCAATATATTTATCGACCTGGTGGGTGGACTAAGTCCGAGCATACAGCGCGCGGTGGCCGATGAAACCGCCGACATAGGCGTGCTGGTTGGTTCGGTGACCGAACCGGGTTTGGAAGTCTCACCCTGCCGCTTCCGGGACCTACTGGTTCTCGTGATGGCCCCTCAACACCCACTTGCGCAGTCGGGAAGTCTTCGCCTGAATCAACTCGCCGGGCATCCGATTATCGAGCAGGAACCGAATAGTTCTGTGCAGCGGCTATTGCGCAGCGAAGCAGCTAGGACCGGCACAGCCCTACAAGCACGTATCCGAGTCGCTAGTTTCGAGGCCGCATGCAACATGGCTGCCGAAGGTCTGGGCGTGGGCGTGGTTCCCATGGGTTTTGCGCGGCGCATCGCCTCGTACCAGCCTTTGGTCATTGTCCATCTGGACGAACCTTGGGCACATCGCGAGTACAAGGTCTGCGTCAAGCAAAGGGACCAACAACCCAAGGCCGTCGAATTGCTCGTCTCTTATCTGACGCGTGGCGGACCACTCGCCTAGCCCTCGGCCGATTTACTGATCGCCGCTGGCACCCGCTTTCATGCTCCTCGCACGGTGCTTCAGGTATTCCACGGCAGACAACAGGAATATCGAAAGAATCACCAGAATGGTCGCAGCGGCAGCAATTGTAGGGTTGATCTCCTCGCGTACGCCATTGAACATTTGAAGGGGGATCGTACGTTGCTGCGGTCCGGCGAGAAAGATTGCCATGACAATGTCGTCGAACGACACTGCGAAGGCGAACACTGCACCGGAAATCACGCCCGGCGAGATAAGCGGCAGCATCACGCGCCGAAAGGCAACGATCGGTGCCGCACCCGAACTGGCCGCAGCACGCATCAGGTTCATATCAAATCCCTCTAGCGTTGATGCGACTGTTACCACCACGAACGGCACGGCGAGCATGGTGTGTGAAAGCACCATGCCGGCCAGACTGTTGTTCAACCCCACAGGCGCATATAGGAAATACAACCCCGTTGCACTGATGATCACCGGCACGATTACCGGAGAGGCGATGAACAACTGCAAGCAGGTCTTGATCTTACCGGGCAGCCGTTGCATACCGATCGCCGCGGCCGTCCCCAGGGACGTCGCAATCACCGTCGTTATGGCAGCGATCAAAAAACTATTACGAATCGCCATCACCCAATTATCCGAAGCGAACAATTGACGATACCAGCGCAACGAAACCCCTTCCAGCGGAAAAGTCAGGAACGATCCTCCGTTAAACGACAGGGGAATGATGATAAGCACGGGCAGCACGAGAAACACTAGGACCGCGACGCAAAGCACTCGCAAGCCGAACCTACAACTCTTATCGAACAAGCTCGCATTTTCGAACGTAACCACGAGAGATCTCCGATAAAACAGATGATGTGTCATTGCAGGACGCGCTGACGGGTTTTCGTCCAGCTAAGCGCAACCAGCACGACGCAGGTGATGATCAGCAGTAAACCGCCCAAGGCTGCTCCCATCGCCCAGTTAGCAGACTCCGTGATGAAGTGCGCAATGAAGAATCCGATCATCTGGTCGCCGGCACCGCCGATGAGTGCTGGCGTGATATAAAAGCCGATAGCCATCACGAAGACCAGAAGGCACCCGGTAGCCACGCCGGGCACAGTCTGCGGAAAATAGACGCGCCAAAACGCTGTCAGCGGACTTGCCCCCAACGAGATGGCGGCGCGCACAGTATGCTTGCGAATACCGGCCATCAGACTGTAGATAGGCAGGATCATGAACGGCAACAGAACGTGCACCAGCGCAATATAGGTGCCCGTTCGATTGAACACCAATGCCAGAGGGTGATCAATTAAACCGAGCCACTGCAACAGGTAATTCACCACCCCATCACGCTGCAAAAGCACGACCCACGCCGATGTGCGGACCAGCAACGCCGTCCAGAAAGGAATCAATACGGCGAGCATCATTACACTGGCTACACGGCCTCTACTGGATGCCAGTAGGTGTGCAACCGGATATCCCAACACCAGACAACACAGGGTCACAACGATGCTGATGCCGAATGTACGCTGAAACACCGTAACGAACACCGCCTCGTCGTTGGGCACCGGCGCGATTCCGCCCTCACTAGTACGGTGTAAGTCCATGGCAGCCAACATGTACATACTCGTGAGTGGACCGCTGGCACGTTGTATCGCTTGCCAAACCGGGGGCTGCCCCCATTTGTCCGAGATACTCGTCAACGCCTTCATTGCATTATCTGGTTGCGCCGCACCTAACCTGCGCGCGGTGCTCATGACCAGGCTACGATATCCACTGGTGTCCTGGTTCAGACGATTGGCAATGATATTCAGCGCCGGAGTGCCTTTGGCTGAACGCAAATCATCTATCCAGGCACGCGCGGCTGCTTCGGGGATTGGCGTCCGGGCGTCCCAGCCCGCTAGCGCACGAACAACGCCCGGCGCTGCCCGGCTGAACTGCCGATCGTCCACACTCATTTTCAGGATGAGGACGATCGGCACGACAAAGTTCACGACCAGAAACAACAGCAGGGGCGCAACTAGCCCGAAGGCCAGCCACTGGCGCCGCTTCTCTGTAAGACGCAGACGCTGACGCATAATCTGTCGATCCGCGTCAGTTAATGCAGGAATGACGGCTGTATTCATATACCCCCCTTCTAGAATACAACCCTATTGGGAGGCCCAGGCATTGAAGCGCTGCGTCAGCGTTTCAATATTCTCTACCCAGAACTCGGCGTCCAGCGCCAGCGCTTCCGACTGATTAGCAGGATTCGTGGGCAAATTCTGGAGTACGTCAGGCGCGACTAGCTCGTTCGCGCGCAGGTTGGTGATCCCCTGGTTGCCAAGCGTAGGATATGACTTTTGAGCGTCGGCGGAAGTAGCGTAAGCGAGGAACCGGTTCGCCACGTCCTTTATCTTGCTGCCTTTCAAGATGACGAAGTAGTCAATAGCGTAGACACTGCCCGGCCAAACGACCCTGAAGTTAGTACCCTCCATGCGATTGGCAGAAATAGCACGACTGATATAAATTGCTCCCATGGAGACATCACCGGCAGCGATGAGCTGCGGCCCTTGGGCTCCAGCACTCCACCACACGATGTGATTCTTGATTTGGTCGAGTTTTCGGAATGCGCGGTCTACACCCTCCGGCGTGGAGAGAACCTTATAGACATCTTTAGCGGGAACGCCATCGGCCATTAGGGCAAATTCAAGGGTGTACTTCGGACCTTTTCGGAATGCGCGCTTGCCCGGAAATTTTTGCAGATTCCATACGTCGGCCCAACTGCTTGGACCCTGCTTTAAGCGATTACCGTCGTAGGCCAGACCCGTTGTCCACACCACCGCGCCCACGCCACAATCGGTCGCGGCACCCTCCATGAAGTCGTCCCGGTCACCGATCACGGACCAATCCAAGGGCTCAAAAAGTCCCTCTTCGCATCCCAGCAAGAGCTCGTCGGCTTCCACCTGCACCACGTCCCAGTTTGCATTACCGCCCTGGACTTTTGTGCGCAATATTCCCAGGCCGCCAGACCATGAGTCTTCAACTATCTTGACGCCGGTTTTGGCTGAGAAAGGATCGTAGTAGACTTTTTTTTGAGCTGCCTGGGTAGATCCGCCCCAAGCGGTGACGTGCAAGTCTTTTGCATGCGCCTGCGTCACCGTAGCGAGTGCGAGCGCGATAACTCCTAGTATTTTTTTCGATTTCATTTATCTCCCCTTGTGATTTGAAGCGGTGCGTCAGGAAACCCGCGGTGCGGGATAAGCGAAACAGTCTTCCGATTTCCAACCTACTATGACGTCATCACCCACGCTCAGAGTGCCCAGACGTGACGCGTCGTCTATCTTGCAAAGCAGTGTTCCCCCATCCGGGAGCTTAAACATCACTCGCTGGTGATCACCGTGATACATGTATTGGTCCAGTCGAACCTGGAGCATGGTGTCGCACGTTCCAGGCTGCGGCACTAACGTAATTTTCTCCGGTCGCACGGACACCAGGCTTTGCGTGCCTGACGGCAGCGTGCCCTGGTTCTGTGCGCGCAGGACCGCGCCCCAGCCACTACGATGCACCGAGTGACCCGCAACCCCTTCGAGCACGGTGGCGTCGATCAAGTTATTCTCGCCGATAAAACCGGCCACGAAGGGACTCGCCGGCCTCTCATAAATATCGGCGGGTGTTGCCAGCTGCTGAATTCGCCCCTCGTCAAACACCGCGATGCGGTCGGACATTGTTAGGGCTTCGGATTGGTCATGCGTCACATAGATGATGGTGACACCGAGCTCCGAATGGATCCGCTTTATTTCATACTGCAGCTTCTCACGCAGGTATTTGTCCAGCGCGCCCAAAGGCTCATCCATTAGGACGAGCACAGGATCGAATATGAGCGCGCGTGCAAGTGCTACGCGTTGTTGTTGCCCTCCTGACAATTGCGCAGGCCTGCGCTCGGCAAAGTTCCTGAGCCGCACCATATCAAGGGCCTTGTCGACTTTCTGACCTATGTCACTACGAGAATAATTCCGCACCGTGAGTGGAAATGCCAGGTTTTCCGTCACAGTCATATGGGGAAATAAGGCATAGTTCTGAAACACGACGCCAATGTTGCGTTTGTGTGGTGCGGTGTGGGTGACAGGCTTTCCAGCGATCAAGATATCGCCCGAGGAAGGAGCCTCAAAGCCGGCAAGCATCATTAGGGAGGTAGTTTTGCCGGAACCAGAAGGCCCAAGAAACGTAAGGAATTCATTTTTTTTGACCGCCAAGTCCAGTTCTCTGACCGAATAGCTTCGGCCATCATAGGTTTTGGACACGGCGCGAAATTCAACGTGATCGGCGTCGCGCTCTGCCTCGAGCTGCATGGCTGCTCCTTGTGCGGAAAGCGCAATGGGGGTCGATTGCGCTCACAGGGTTCACGATCAATATGCGATCGTCACGAGTCGTTCTTCCATCATCTCCCGGATGGCATAACGAGGACCTTCACGCCCGAACCCGCTGTCTTTGACGCCGCCAAATGGCATCACATCTACCCGCGAACTGGACGTCTCATTGATATGAACGCCACCGAACTGAAGGTTCTCGCCGGCCTTCAAAGCCACGGACACGTCACGTGTGAACAGGCCTGCGGCCAGACCATAGGGCGTCTCATTAGCCCGTTCGTACGCTTGCTCTAACGTATCGAAAGGAATGGCCACGATAAGAGGCGCGAACACTTCTTCGCATACCACGCGTACATCGGGAGGGGCATCCACCAAGATAGTCGGTGCAAATACTGCACGCTCGCGCGTGCCTCCGACGATCACCCGTGCGCCCTTTTTAACCGCCTCGTCCACCCATTGCTCCGCGCGTTCAGCCTGTTGCACCGTGATCATCGGCCCGACAATGGTATTTGGGTCGCGCGGGTCACCATACGGAATCCTGCGTGTGGCTTCGGCTAGCTTGTCGAGAAAGACCTCATAAATCTCCCGTTGGATCAGCACCCGTTGCACCGAGGTGCATACCTGTCCGGCTTTGCGGAAACCCGCCGCAACGATCTTGCTCGCCGCCAGAGACTGATCAGCATCCGCCAGGACGATAGTGCTCGCGATGCTACCTAATTCAAGCTGGGTTTTACGTAGCCCGGCGGCCTTTTGTATCTCGCGGCCCACTCGCGTGCTACCCGTGAAGGTATAAAAGTGAATGCGGTTATCATCCAGCAGCGCACGCCCGATTGTTGCACCCGGCCCGTGCAGCAGCGTGATGCATTCGGGCGGCAACCCGGCTTCGATAAGGATCTCGCACAGTGCCACAGCACTCAGTGGCGTCAGCTCAGAGGGCTTCAGCACGACCACATTCCCCCCGGCCAGCGCGGGTGCGATCTTGTGCGCCACGACATTCAGCGGCGAGTTATACGGCGTGATCGCGCAGACGACGCCCATGGGAACCAAAATGGTGTATCCCATGCGGTTTTTCAGACCGGGAGTGGCCTGCATCGGCACTAATTCGCCAACCAGCCGCCGCGCTTCTTCGGCCGACAATTGCAGGGTTTGCACGCAACGACGCACCTCGTTCTCGCCATCGCCGCGAGGAAAGCCCGTCTCGGCCACCAATGTGTCCAGGAGACTTTCCTTTCTGGCCTGCAGCAATTCACTCGCGCGCATCAGGATGCGGTAACGTTCATCGGGTGACAGTTTTATGGATTTAGCCGCCAGTGCCGCAGCACCGACGGCCTCGTCCACCTGGCGAGCTGAAGCGACGCCCATTTCGCCGTAAGGCTCACCTCTAAAACAATCCGTTAGAACTTCAGAATGATCTCCGGCCACCCATTGGCCGCCAATTAATAGCTTAGACATTACGCACCTCAAATGCGACCGACTGCCGCGAACGTTTCGTCAAATACGCGCAGCGCATAGTCCACCTGGTCCGACGTGATAACTAGCGGCGGAGTAATACGTAGCGTAGACCCGTAAGTGCCCGTCGTGGAGATGAGCACTTTGCGCTCGCGCAAAGCAGCGTGTATCGCCTTCACGAGATCGGGATACGGTTCGCGCGTGTCTCGGTTTTTCACTAATTCAACGCCTAGCATCAAACCGATGCCGCGCACGTCGCCAATCACCTCATACTTCTCTGCCAAACGTTTCAACCCATCCAGGAAACGCTCGCCGCAAATGCGTGCGTTTTCCGCTAATTTTTCCTCTTTAAGAATGTCGAGCACAGCATGTCCGGCCGCCATCCCAATCTGATTATTGGAACCAAAAGTAGTGAAGTGATCGCCCTCTTCGAATGCAGTGCCCAACGTCTCGGTCGCCATAAATCCACCTATAGGCACACCGCCGCCGATGGCTTTGGCAAATGTGACGATGTCGGGTTGCAGGTCCCAATGCTGATAGCCAAACGTCTTTCCCGTACGCCCCCAGCCGGCAAAGACTTCGTCGATAATGAGCGTGATGTTATGTTTGCCGCAGATTTCCTGCACCCGCGGCCAATACTGTTTCGGAGGTGTAAGGACCCCTCCCACGCACAGGATCGACTCGGAAATCAGTACGGCGGGCGCCGACTGCATGCGGACCTTAATCGCATCCTCTATCGAGTCTGCACACTTCAGACCACAGCCGCCATCGTTATTCTTATTTTCGGAAGAATACGGGCATCGGTAACAATATGGAGCACTGACGTGCACGACGCCCGGCAACGCGGCATAAGGCCCGAAGCCTTTCTTGCGTGCGGCGTTACCAGTCAAACTCAATGCCAAAGAAGTGCGTCCATGGAAACTATGCTCCATCGCGATCACACCATAGCCCTTCTTACCTGCATTGCTTGCATGCTTGAAAGCCAGCTTTATCGCACCGTCATTGGACTCTGCGCCACTATTGGTGAAGAACACCCGAGACAATCGTCCGTCGCTTTCCCGGGTAATGCGCGCCGCGAGTTCTGACGTGACACGGCTGTGATTGCGGCCGGGCCCCTGCAGCAGGCGGCCCGCTTGATCCTGAATCGCTTTTACAACTTTGGGGTGACAATGCCCCACCGAGTTGACTCCAGGCCCCGCTTCCAGATCAAGGTAGACATTTCCGCCCTCATCGACCACATCGCAGCCCGCCCCGCTCACAATGACCGGTTCCGCTAAGTTAGATCCGGGAATCAAATGTGTATCCAACGCAGAAGTTGACGCCTCGTCTGATATTTTATGTGCCATATAGCCTACTCATAGTGAGAAATTATGGATGGAGTATCTGCTGCCCTTAGGCAGCGACCCCGTCAGAACAACTGATCAATTAATGACAAGCTGGGCTTTCTCGACAGCATTTCCCCAGCGCTCCAAGTCGTGTTCATATCGCTCTCGTGCCTGCTCGACGGTATGAGCTTCGAATAGCTCGACACCACCGGCCATGGACTTGCCGGCCAGCTCGGCATTGCCGAGTATCGGCATGATTGCGGCGTTCAACTTGTTTACGATGGCTTTCGGCGTCCCAGCAGGCACGGCGAAGAGTGTCCACGTGCCTGCTTCAAATCCAGGATATGTCTGCGCGATCGTTGGAGCCGCGGGCGTTTCACCATAGGGTTCGGCGCCGCCGGTTGCCAGGACGCGCAGCTTGCCATCGCGAATCAGCGGCAGCAACGGCGCCGGACTGTCGAACATGACCTGCACGCGCCCGCCGATTAGATCGGTCAGCGCCAAGCCCGAACCCTTGTAGGGCACGTGCATAAAGTGAGTGTCGGTCTGGCTCTTGAACAACTCCATGGCCAAATGGTTAGTGGCCCCATTGCCGGTGGACGCATAATTGAGCGTGTTCTTGGGGTCCTTTCCAGCCTTGACCAGGTCGCTCAGAGTCTTATACGGGGAATCGGCAGCCACCACCAACAGTAACGGGGCACGCCCCACTAGCGCTACGGGCTGAAAATCCTTAGTCGGCTTCGACTTCATGTCCTTGTAGATATGAGGGCCGATCGCAAAGGGTCCGGTGGAGGTAAACAAAATCACCTCTCCCTCTTTGCCCGAGCGCGCGACCGAGTCGATAGCAAGCGTGCCACCAGCGCCGGGACGGTTTTCCACCACAAAGGGTTGGCCCAACGTTTTTTCGAGTTCACCGGCAATCAGCCGCGCGCTGATGTCGGTCGAATTCCCGGGAGGAAAGCCCACCACAATACGAATAGGCTTAGTTGGCCACGAAGTCTCGCCGTCTGCTGCGATGACGGTGCCCCCGAGGCACGCCATCGCGAACGCTGCAACCCAACGTCTTAGAGCTTGATGCATACTTTCCCCTTGTTGATAGATCTGACATTCAATGCCGCTACACAAATTCGGGCGTGACCACTCGCGGTTTAAAGCCGTCGGCTTCGATATCGGCAGCGGCCTTGAGGCACAGATCTTCCCGGAACCGTCCGGCGAGCACCTGCACTCCAACCGGAACGCATTCCTCGACTCCAGTAGCCACGGTGACCCCTGGCAGGCCGACAAATGCGGTGCCGATCAACGGAATCTGAGCTTCCCATACGCGCCGATATGACGGCTCGTCTTTCGCGTCGAGCTCGTCGGGAAATGGAAGTTCGCTCGACACTGGCATTAATAGAACCGGATATCGATCGAAGAACAGCTGCCATTCGCGCAACATCGACAGACGCCGCGTCAAGGCTTCCGAGAATCTCGCCACGTCCATGTTGGCGACGAGCTCCCGCTGCCCCCTAAGGGTGGCCAGGGCACCGGGGTCCTCTTCCTTCAACGCCTTGGCCATGCGGCTGTCGAACCCATCACCCATCCATAGATAGATGTGTTCCACCGAGGCTTCGCGCAGTGGTGGCACATTCTCGACCTGAGTGACTTGCCAGCCGCGTTCTCGCAAACGCCGTGCGGCGTCTTCCAGCGCCCGCACGATGCGCGGGTGGGTATTCAACCCTGCCGGATGGGTGCACAAGGCCGCGTGTCGCGGGACCTGCGGTCCCTCGAAAGGGGCGGGCACCCAAGTCGGATCGCGCACATCCCCTTGCGCCATTACGCCTAGCGCCAGCCGTAAATCGGCGACGCTGCGCGCGATGGGGCCAGAGACCGACATAAACTGCTGACCAATTCCTCTGGCGGGCGCTGTCGCGTTGAAATAGCTTATTCGCCCAGGCGTGGGCCGCAAACCGTGCACACCACACGCATAGGCGGGGTACCGCACCGAGCCCGCGATGTCAGTGCCATGGGCAATGGCGCCCAGCCCGGCCGCCACCGCAGCACTCGCGCCGCCCGACGATCCGCCAGGCGTCAACGCGATATTGTGAGGATTTCGCGTGGTCCCATACAAGCGGTTGCTTGTGAACCAGCGAAGCGAAAACGCCGGCGTGTTCGTGCGCCCTATAGACACGCCTCCGGCAGCTTTGAGATGAAAGACTAAAGGATTGTCCTGAGCGGCTATCTGTTTCTGCTGCAGTCGCACGCCATTAGTGGTTGCCCATCCTGCTTCGTCTGCCACCACTTTAATAGTCAAGGGGACGCCCGCCAACACTCCCGGTTCAGCGCCCGCGGCAAGTGCCTCATCCACTGCGCGCGCGGCATCAATCGTCCGCTCCGCGCTTGATTCGACAATCGCGTTCAACGACGGGTTAACCGCCTCAACTCGGTGTAGAACGTCGATTGCGACCTCCTCAGCGCTGAACTGTCCGGAGCGTACGCCCGCCGCAATTTGAGTGGCATCAAGTTCCCAGATATTCATACAGCCCTTTCATTCAACGACCTGCCGACTTAAGATTTCGACGCGTCTTTGGAAACGCTCATTACCCTAAAGGAGAACTCATATTACATATGGCTTTGCGCTCGTTTGAAGCCGTCAATGACGAAGCGTGGTTATCAAAAGGAGAAGCCGCACTGTAAACGGGCGAACATCCTTATCCTCCCCTTCTTAGTCCGGCTTGTGAAATATGATGACGCACTGATTCATGGCGGTGCCTCGTAGGATGCTGCCGCTCGACATGGTTGCCGAATGGACCGGACCCTAATCGCCACTGACAAGGACTTACGGGCATTTCTGACTGGAATGAACTGCTCCCCGTGATTAGTGCGAAATCGATGTAGAGTCCGCTCATAAAGGAACGGCAATGAAGAAGCGATTCACGGAAGAACAGATCATCGGCGTGCTGAAGGAGGCCGAGGCAGGGGCCAAGGTCGCGGACCTATGCCCCAAGCACGGTATCTCGGAAGCGACTTACTACAACTTGGAAGCCGAAAGTCGGCGGAATGACCGTCTCGGACGCGCAGCAACTGAAGGAGCTGGAGCAAGAGAACAACAAGCTCACGAAGCTATTGGCCGAGTCGATGCTGCACCAAGCTGCGCTTCGGGAGCTTTTAGCCCGAAAGTAGCGAGCCCGCAGTCCAAGCGGGGAGCGGTCAGGACGTTAATGGCCGAGCGCGGTATGGGTGTTACCCGGGCCTGCGGGCTGGTAGGCATCTCTCGGTCGCTGTTGGCTTATGAAAGTAAGGGTGCGGGCGATGATGTCGCGTTGACTGAGCGCCTGAAGGCGATAGCAGCGCTCAAACGACGCTACGGCTATCGGCGCATCCATGTTCTGCTGCGCCGTGAAGGCTGGCAAACAAATCACATGCGGTAATTTAAGGGTTCTTGCCACCTACAGGGGAAGACCATGAATACCTACGTTGGCCTTGATGTAGCGCAGAAAAAACTGCTGTATGTATCGTCGATGACGAAGGGAGGACGGTTTGTCATGGTCCGATTGAGACCCGGCCGGAAGAGATTAAAAATTTCTTAGAGGCCAAGGGTTGCGGTCATGCCAAGATTGGCATGGAGACTGGCCCCCTATCGTTGTGGCTTTACCATTCCTTACGGCAATATAAGCTCGACGTCGAATGCATTCATGTCCGCCACGTTCACGCTGCACTCACTGTACAACTGAACAAGACTGACCAAAATGACGCGCGAGGCATAGCGAATTTGGCTCGATCAGGCGGGTATCAGCCTACCTACGTAAAAAGCCTCGAATGCCATAATGAACGATTAATGATTTCTGCGCGAGAGAGACTCGTCCGTGTAAGGGTCTCGATCAATAATCAGATTCGCGGCTTACTGAAAACATTCGGTGTGGTCCTTTCACCTGGTAGAAGTGAAGTGTTCCGATGTGAGGTGTTTGCAGCTGATCCTCCGGTTGAGGCAGTGAAATCTGTGATCCTCATGCTCCTGGAGACGTGGCGACACGAGAGTCGACAAATCAAGGAATGCAGCAAGATGTTGGAGAGACGAGCTGTGCGGGATCCGGTTTGCAAGGTGTTGATGTCAATTCCTGGAGTCGGAATGTTGACCGCACTGTCATTCAAGACACCCATTGGCGATCCGTCCCGATTTCGGCGCATTTCTGATGTTGGCGCATACCTAGGCTTGACGCCGAGGAAGTACCAATCCGGAGATGTTGATAGAAATGGAGCAATCTCCAAGCAGGGCAATCGTCATACGCGCTCACTGCTGTACGAGGCTGCATCAAGCTTGCTATCCCGCTATGGAACTGAAACTGGTTTAGCGCGTTGGGCAAGCATGCTACGTCAGAAGAAGGGATATAAGAATGCGGTTGTAGCGCTGGCTCGCAAGCTATCAACCGTTATGCTGAGCATGTGTAAGTCTGGGGCGTTGTGAAAAGACGCCGCTCTCCAGGTGAAACGTTAACTGAGGTGTTGTGGTCATAGATCCGGACAGAACTGAGTTCGTCGCCTTGCTCGAATCCGAGACGCGCTTTGCTACCTCTCTGATCGAATAGCGTGAATCACATGGGATCGAGTGCGACGTCTGGCTGCATGTTGTAGCGCGTATTTAGCGTGACTACGAAGATGACAAAGAGCACGGTGGATCGGTGTGTTGACCAATTAGACGACAAGCGCGTCCGGCGGCTTTATCGCCCGGCAAGCTTGAGCGTTCGTAAGCGTCGCCGCAAGCGCATCGCGCCCGCAGAACGGGTAGTTCGTCCCGTGGCGACTGCGCCGAATCAGAGCTGGTCGATGGACTTCGTGGCCGACGCCCTGGCCTGTGGCCGCAGGTTCCGGTGCTTGAACATTGTCGATGATTACATGGATATTCAACGCCCGCAGTTCGCTCAGGCTCATCAGCAACAACAGTTTTTAACCCTGGACTCTACGTCGGCACGGTACTAAATCTGGGGGCAGGTCAGGAACGCTTGCAACTTCTTGACTGATGGGTGAAGCTCGGATAGTAACTGTCCAAGTAGCAGTCACCAGTCCAGCAGGGAGAGGATTCTCACCTTATGAGCGCAACTGAGCCGATCTTGCCTCCCGGGGTGCTGTAAGTCGTTGTTTTCAAAGGGTGCGAATTCTCACCTTATGGAGACGTCTACAGGTTATGTAGAGACACCCATAAGGTGAGAATCCGAGGGCCATAAGTTGAGACACTTATGGCTCTTTATCATTTGATAGCTTGGGTTAATGGGTGCCGAAGTACGATCAAATTCAAAGAATAAGTAATTGATTGAAGCAATCGTCTTCTCCCTTCACACTCAACGACTTATGAGATTCTTGTACGTTATATTTCTTGGTCAATTTTTCCCCAAGCCGTCAGGGTACGCCGAAGGCCCTCAGGAACTCACTTCACAACTACAACACCGGTTTGCCCTAAAAACAGGCAAAAAACGCTGTTTTATACAAGTAGTCGTGAAGTGAATTTCGCAAAGTACAAGTAGTCGTGAAGTGGGCAGTCGCAACGAAACCGCCGGGCTGATGTGCTTCGGCCAAGCCAGAAATTGTGTTTTTGGGAGAGGAAGGCGAGAAATGAATTCCGCCCAGGAGAGATTGACGTTTACGGGTACCTGGCCGCCGTTTTAAATGGCCAAAATCCCATCCCTTGCCTTCAAGCTGAAATACCCTCTCTGGAGAGGGTTGGTCGCCAACCGCCTAAGAGGTTGCGCTCTACTGTATAGCAACACCCCTTCCCTCAAGGGATGCATCCTCACAAATCTCCCCCGCTGTCCAGATAAATGGTGCCTCGTTTGATGGCCTAGACCTCACTGCGTTTGTAACCCCATGAAAACCGTTGTATCGTGAGGATTCATTCGACACCGCCTAGACTGGGGCAGTTTCATCTAAATTTAGATATTTCCTATTGATTATAAAAACACAATAGGAAAATCAAACCTTTGCATAGAATAATTGTCGAACATGGACAACATGACTGAAGACCTATTGGCCAACTTGGACCAGGTCGGGGGCTGGGCAATTGAAGGCCTACGGCTATTCGCAGCCTATATGCCTCACGTTTTAGGTGCTTTAACCCTTCTCTCCATTCTCTTCTTCTTTCGAGGCCTATGGTACCGGGCTCGCCTAGGTAGCGTACTGAGGAAGTTGCGGAGGATGAACGCCAAAGCTAACCGTGAGGCAATACAGAACATCTTCCCCACCAAACGTCTTCGTCATCTATGGCAGGAATACAATCAAACCCTTCATGCTCAATATGAAGAGCAAGATGGCCAACTCCAGGTAGGGGTCATACGCTCCACCATTCCCGCCGAGATGTACTTTAACGACCAATACGTCGTTGACAGTCACTTAAGAACCGAGTTTTTTAAGCACTTACCGGGCATATTTACGGGACTTGGTATTGTTGCCACCTTCGGGGGCATCATTGACGGTTTGAAGCAATTCCAGGTTAGCGAAGACACCTCTGTAGTTCGGAATAGTCTTGAAATTCTCATGCAGTCGGTTGGGCACGCTTTCCTCGTTTCAGCGAGCGCAATTGCGCTAGCGATGCTTTTTACCCTTCTGGAAAAGCTCCTTCTAGCGTCTCTTTATAGAAAAACCGAAGACATCTCCCAAACTATCGACGCACACTTCAAGTCGGGTGCTGGCGAAGAATATCTATCCAGATTAGTTGATGCCTCTGAAGCTTCTGCTAGTCAAGCAAAGATTCTGAAAGACTCCTTGGTGAGCGACCTGAAGCAGGTACTTCAAGAGCTCACTCAGTCCCAGATTGAAGCCGGGATGGCCCTCCATACCCAGCAGCTTGCAGCGGCAAAGGAAGGCAACAAAACCTTGGGAGAGGTGATTGCCTCCAGCATTGACCAAAGCCTGAAAACGCCTTTGGATGAAATTGCCTCATCAGTAAAAAGCGCTTCTGGAGACCAGAGCAAAGCCGCCGTTGATATGCTTAACGATGTCATGGTTCACTTCAGTCAACGGCTGAACGACCTTTTTGGCGGACAAATTAGCGGCATCAACGAACTTAATAAGGAAACGGCGCAAAGCATGCAAGACGCCGTGACCGCGCTCAACACCCTTCTTGGAAAGGTCGAAGATAGTGGAAAGCGCGCCACTGAAGAAATGGCTTTAAAAATGGCCTCGTCGATTCAAGCGATGGAGGAAAGGCAAGCCAGCATCAATGCACAGACCCAAGACTTTGTCGACCAGATTCGCAAGCTGGTTGAGAACTCCCAATCAGAAACGCAACAAAAGCTTCAAGGCACCCTGGATTCTGTCGGGCAACAGATGGCAACCATCTTGGAGTCTCTCAATACGTCCCAAGCCCAAGTCTTCGCCCAGAATCAGGCTCGTGAGCAAGCGATGGCGGACCGTGCAACCAACGCTGTAAGCCAAATGTCGGGCAGCGTTGAAGCGGCCATCCAAGAAATCAGCGCAGCATCGAAAGCAATGACCCAAAGTGTCTCAGCGCTGTCCTCTGCAACAAGTGCGTCGGTGGAGAAGATGAACGCAGGCGCTGAACGCCTCGGGGCGGCGGCTTCGTCATTCTCTACCGCAGGCGAGCGTGTCTCCGAAGTCATGACCCAAACCACAGCGATTGGAAATAAGTTGGCGGAAGTTTCTAGCTCGCTCTCTACGAGTTCAACCTCGCTGCATGAGGCGCTTGGCGACTACAGAACACAACGAGAAGCACTTGCGCATGTGTTAGCTGAGGTGAGAGAAATGATTGGGCTCGCAGGAAAGGAAGCCAGCATCACAGCGGATGCACTACAACGCATTGAGGTTTCGACGACTAAGCTGGGTATGGCACAAAAAGCAGCGGACGAGTACTTAGACGGGGTCAGCCTGGTTCTGGAACAATCTTCGGACTCTTTCAGGGACGCCGTTGTAAACACGCTATCAAAGGTTAACTACGAATTCCATGAAAAACTGAGTTCTGCCGTTGGGCTGCTTGCGACAGCTGTTCAAGAACTCGAAGGCAGCCTTGGTACGATTGCTGCTCCCGATAGGCGATAAGCATGTTCGGGGCAAAAATCATCGTTAAGCGCGGGGGTCGCGAAGAAGCAGAAAAACCCTTCTGGATTTCATTCGCTGACCTAATGAGCGCTCTGGTGGTGCTGTTCTTAGTGGTAATGGGCGTTGCTCTACTGTCGGTTACGCAAACCGTCACGGATATACAGACCGAAGAAGAGATACACAACAACAATATTCAAGCAATACTCGACCGTTTTGAATCTGCCGCAGCATCCTACGAGGGTATCACCATCCACAGGGACCGCCATGCCATCGACTTCGGACAACGGGCACAATTCGCTTTCGGAACATGGCGACTCAACGCCCAGCAAGAGTCTGTGCTTCGACAGTTTGTCCCAGAAATTCTCGCAATCGCTAATGATGAGCTGGGAAAAAACATTCTAAAACGGGTTGTCATAGAGGGCTATACCGATAAAACAGGCTCCTATCTCACTAACCTGAACCTCAGTCTGCAGCGAAGTCAAAAGGTACTGTGCTCCATGTTTGCGACCTCTGGGCCAAACTTGCTTGATGATTCTCAGAAAGCAGATGTGCGGAACTTGTTTTTTGTTGGGGGCTACTCTTTCAACGCCGCGAAAGAAAGCGACGAAGAAAGCCGGCGCGTCGAAATGCGTCTTGAGTTTAGGGGATTGAAGGAGGAGCCCCGCGCTACGCCAATAAATATCGATGACAACTTTGGGGACTGTGCTCTGCGATGAATAGCGCTCTTCAGCATCTAGCCGACAAGCTCTCTCAAAGTTTTGACCTCTCTGCCAATCTGACGATGAGAGAGAGTAGCCTTGATAGACACTTGGCTGCGCTACAGCAGCATGTAAAGGTCGGCTCAAGTCCATACGAGCCAGAAGACCTTCAAGCAAAAGCTGTACGACGTTTTTGGGAAACGACTCGGCTTGACACGCTCAAAGAAGCCAGACTCGTATCCTTCGGCATGTGCTTACCCAGCCATCCGAACGGTCCCTGTCTTCTGGAGGATTCCAAGCGATTTGATGCAGCGCTTAGCAGCGACACCGGCGTTGACCAATGGGTCAAAAAGCCTCAATGGTTCCGCCGCTGTTACCAGGGCTTAGTCCGCAGCTACTTCAGCTATGACGACCGTAAGGGGAAAGTGGCGCCAGATGAGGGCCGCAAAAACTGGAAGAAACTGCGTGAGTATCTGCACGATAGGTCTTCAAATATCATCGACCCGGAACGAATCAACCCCGACTGGGCCATCACGGCCGTTGAAAATAAAGGCTTATTTTCAGAAAACCCCTGTTTGCCCTATGCCAAGACGGCGCTATCGGGGGACATGTCCTCCATTAACCGTATCCGAGAGCAGTTGGGAATTACAGACGACTCCTGGTTCACCAATGAGCTCGTACTCTCCCAAGTCCGTCACGCGGTTGCTTTGCCGTATGAGGAATTTAAGGCGCAAGCCCCCAATCTACTGACGATGCTGGCGAGTCTAGCTCGACACGGAACCAAGGTGCGCAATCGAGGCTTATCGCTCATCCTTGACGCCTATGCCCAGGGCAGCACCCCTGCCATCTTCGAGCAACTGCGAGACGTATCCGTAGACTGGTGGGGAAATCCATGGCTTCCTTCTACCGCGGCCCAGTGGGGCGGTGTATCGCCGCAAGCCAGAGAAATGGTTTCGGAATGGCTTCGAGGCGAATTCATTGAGACATTCTTCACCAAACTTGCCCAGGATGGCATCGGCGACCGTAGGCGCGCTAACTTCTGGCTGCGCTACGTAAAGTCCATGACGAATGTGCAATTTGCCCTTGGACCTCGCGCTCTGAATTCGCCCAGTCGAGACTTCGCAGTGTTGTTGGAAAAAATGAAGGGCTTGTACACAGAGTTAAAAGACTCGGGCAGTGCGAACAACGCATTCATTATGACGCTGGGAAATCTAGTCGCTGTCGAGTTTAGTGCCACGGGAAACGCCCTTTATGGGTATCAGAAAGGAGCCCTGCCATTTGTCTTTGACTCATCTGAGCCGTTGCGCCTTTCTGGTAGAGCGGTTAACACGCTAAAAGACAGAAACCAAAGTGTTATTTGGCTGCTGCACAAAGACAATATCCACGGATGGAACAGATGGGAGGATATGTACGAAGCGACCCTCAGAGAAAGCTTCGGCATTCTTCCAGATGATGCTCTACCGCGCGCGCCTCGCGCGACTTCGCCCACCCGGGCAGCCTCCGATACTTCCCGTTCGGAACCTAATTCAGGCATCTCCTCACCCACAGAACCTTCGCCAAATTCGCTCATCTCCAAATATGGCAGTTTTGCCGGATACAAACTCAAGGCCCTATCGAAGTACAGAGGGTTCGATATCGCAGACCTTCGGACCAAGGGCGGCAATATTTGGGCGTATACGCAAAGCAATGACCCTGAATTAATCCAGCTCTTTCAATCTTGGGGGTTCCAGTACAAGGCCGGAAAAGGCTGGTGGAAGTAAGGTAAACCATGGTATTCAAGCTCTTTAAGAAAAAGAATTCCTCCTCGATAGCTTGGCAGCGCACCCTCTCTGCAAACGGCGTCGTCGTCCATCAATCCCAGGGTGCAATGCGCTTGGATTCTGCGCTACTTGCCGGCTACCTGGCGCAACTCGTTGATGATGGCCTTGCCCTAGAATCAGAGCAGGAGGTGACGATTCCTTGGGATGCTATCTTTACGGCGCTTCAACGCCCGGACTATGAAGACTTAATCAGCGTATTAGCGCTCCCTTCTCTGACCACCATGCGGCCGGTCCTGCAAAGTCGCAACGCCCTCACGGACGAGAATTTTTCCATTCTGCTAGCGGGCTGGCAGGACCAAAGCGGGCGCACCGTCGATAGCAAGCTGGTTGGCCCGCTTTTGTCGCGCCCAGGGACGGATGAGCTCGTGCGCCCCGAGCATTGGCCGCTCCTCAAGGAGGTTTTCGCCTTCTCTAAGCGCCCGCCTGAGGCTCGCCACGACCTAGAGCACCGACAAGCCTGGGGGAGAATTCGAGCGCTCGCGCTCGAAGCCAATGCGCGCCTGGATGACTTTCTTCGCCGCACGGTGGTGCTCACTCCTGAGCGATTGGATATCGGTCTTCGAAAAATCGCCATCGCAGAGGACCAGGTCATTGAAATCACCCCATCCTTCGAAGGGGCACCCGAAGGATGGCTCGAACGCTTTGATGCGCTGCGGAGCATTCCTGACCGCTACGATATTCCAACACCTGACGGCATCGTCCAGGTTCTGATTGTCCCTCAAGTCAAAACCGTTCTTCAAGAGGTCAAGCGGTTACCGTATCGACGTATCGCAGGGTCGCGAGCCCAAGCCTTTTCGTTGAACCCCTTTGCCACCCTTGGGGAGGACGCTAAGGCGGTCATTGACGAAGAACAATTTGAGCAAGCCAGAGAAGCGGCAGGCATTCAATTTGACCGGTTCACCCCCGTCATCGAGCGAGACGCGGGTGGCTACCCCCGGAAAATTAGCCTATTAATTGAATCGGCGAACGCCTCCGGACTGAGTTTCTCAGAAAGCATCGAGCTCGATGACACCGAACTTGCTGAGTTTATTGCTCGGCTGGAAACCGCATTTAATAAGAATTTTCAATTGCTCGGCTGGCGAGGCTTCGACCTAGAGCTGCTTGGCGAAACGCCGGACTATCTTGCTGAATTAAAAGCAGCTTTGGCGCAACGCCAACAGGACAATGCTCTTGTTAGGTACGAACAGGTACATGACCTGAGTGCTTACTCCTCTCGTATCGAAGGTATTGGGTTCGAAGAGCCCTACTACTCCCCCTTCATCGCCAAGAAAGACAGTGGCGATTGGGTTCCCGAGAACGTCCAGGTTCTCATTGCCTCGAACGCTAAGGGGCCACAGGGCGCTTTGGAGGGGATTCCTGTTACCAAGGAAGTCCTTGAAACACTTCGTGAGGCTGTGGCGCAAGCTCAAGCTGAAGGGAGGCCTTCCGTTAAAGTTGGTGGGCTTTCCAACGATATTCCTCTCGAACAGGCTCAGGATATCGTCGACTCCATTGACAGCGCGCTAAGGGATGTCCAGCAAGGTAAAGACCCGACGACCCGGGAAAAGGCCACAGCCCCGAAAGCACCGCCTCGTAAAACACTCATTCTTCGCCCTAACATCGAAACCGTTGACTACGAAGAAAGCCGGCGAGAAGCCCTGCTCGCCCTGCCTTCGGCGGCAGATATCCCAAACGCTCTCAACCCGGAATTTTCGTTACTGCCGCACCAGGAGCAAGGGCTGGCATGGCTTCAACATCTGCATAAGTCGCGAGTCGAGCGTGAAGTAAGAGGAGCTATCCTGGCCGATGACATGGGGCTCGGGAAAACGTTCCAGCTGCTATCGCTGATGGCGTGGCTAGTGGAACGCGACCCAAGCGTCGCTCCTATGCTCGTTGTGGCTCCCGTATCGCTACTGGAAAACTGGGCAGAAGAAGCCGGAAAGTTCATTCGTCCTGGAGTCTTGCCCCTTCTGACCGCCTACGGTGATGCGCTGGCCGGTCTGCGCGTACCGCGAGCAGACATTGAAGAGCGACTCAAAACAGAAGATGGGCTTGTTCGGTTTCTCAAACCAGGCTGGATTGGTTCTGCCAAAGTGGTCTTGACCACCTATGAAACCCTCCGTGATTTAGAGTTTTCATTTGCTGCAGAACATTGGTCCGTGATGGTCTGTGATGAAGCGCAACGCATCAAGAATCCCGCTGCCATGGTGACGCGGGCTGCAAAAAAGCAGAATGTGGACTTCAAAATTGCTTGTACCGGTACGCCCGTCGAAAATAGCTTGGTCGATTTGTGGTGTCTTTTTGACTTTGTGCAACCTGGGCTGCTCGGCGCGCTCAATGACTTCGGTACCCGCTACAGCAAGCCCATCGAAGCCAAGACTGACGAAGAACGGGCTCGCGTTGAAGAGCTTAGGCTCCGAATTAAGCCGCAAATCCTACGCCGAACGAAAGCCGAAGTCGCAAAAGACCTCCCTCAAAAAATAATCGTCGAGGCGTGTCGTCACCTGGCGCTGTCTTCTGAGCAACGCAAGCTCTACGCCTCAGCCATCGAAAGCTTTAAAGCAAGGAAGGACCCTGGCGCCATCTCCCCCTTCAAGAACATGTTGGGGCTGTTGCACTACCTGAGGCTAATCTGCACGGACCCTCGTCGTTACGGATTAACCGCGCCGAACCCAGAACCTTTGAAGCAATACCGAGAAAAATCTCCAAAACTGGATTGGCTGCTCGAGCAGCTGAAAGTCATTCAGAAAAAAGACGAAAAAGTCATCATTTTCTGCGAATTTCGTAATATCCAGCGGTTGCTGAGGCATTACATCGAAGAACAGTTCAACATTTCTCCGCCCATAATAAACGGTGACACGAGCGCGACCGCCGGTCATGCGGATAGCCGCCAGCGTCAGATTAAGAAATTTCAGGAGGCGGCCGGATTTGGGGCCATCATTCTGTCGCCTGTCGCCGTAGGCTTTGGCGTGAACATACAAGCAGCGAATCACGTTATCCACTACACCCGCACGTGGAACCCCGCTAAGGAGGACCAAGCAACGGACCGAGCCTACCGCATTGGGCAAAAGAAAGACGTCTATGTCTACTACCCAGTCGTTAAGGCAGATGACTTTGCAACGTTCGACGTCAAACTGGATCAACTCCTGGCACGCAAACGCGAACTCGCGGGCGACATGCTCAATGGCTCGGGAGACGTTCGACCGGGTGACTTCAACGTGGAGGACGTAGTCCCGCCCAAGGACAGGGACTCCTTCAACGAGCGCATCACCCTAAGCCACGCGCTCAGCATGGAACCACGTCACTTCGAAGGGCTCGTAGCCATTCTTTGGGGAAAGCAAGGATATAAGTGCTATTGCACGCCTCAATCCAGAGACCAAGGAGTAGATGTCGTAGCCACACGCTCCGGAGAAGGGATACTAATCCAAGCTAAAACATCGAGTACAGACGGTAAGAGGCTGGGATGGGATGCAGTCAAAGAAGTCGTTGCTGGTGCCGCCTTCTATCAACGGAAGCACCAGAATGTTGACTTCCAAAAGGTCTGCATCACCAACCAATTCTTCAACAGCCAAGCGCAAGAACAAGCCGCGTTCAACGAGGTTCTTCTTATAGACCAAACTGATTTAGCCGATTTGCTTCTACAGCACCCTGCGTCGATGCTTGAACTTGACCAATTCCTTTATACCGAGTGGGGTTCATCATCGCCTTAGGTTTAAGCATGACAATCACCTTCATAAAACTCATGCCGGCCGACATTTAGATTTACAACTAAGGTAATGACGCTCGACTATCTTCTTGATAGTGCTCATTCAGAACGCTCCTGAGCGAAAGCCTGATACACCATCTTTGCTAGCATTCCCTGCATGGCGGCAAAAACCCGCTCGTCCTTAAGCAACTGGTCCGCAATGGAGTTGTGCGCCTCCTGCCCATCCAAAATGATGTCCGTAAGGCGGTCTTTGAAGTCACCCATGCGGAACTGTTCTTCCGTATTATTGGCTGCCTGCTCCGCCAAGGTAATCCCCCCATTTTTAACGGCACGCATAAGTAGCAACGCTATGCGGCCATGGCCAACCGCTGTGTGCAGGTTATGCTGCCCAGAGCCATACTCGGGCGTTCGTCAATGGCTCGGACGCCGGCTAAACAGCCGCTTACGCGGCTTGATGCGCAGATTCAACTCGAGTTCGCGGTAGTTTCGAGACACCCGCTTATCGGTTCAGTTAAAGCCCCGGACATCGCTTGACATGACGGACAGCCCCAATCCTATCGACGAGGCCCTGCTGACTCGATCAATTGCTCGAGGGCTTGCGTGATTTGTTGCCACTCTTGTTGCGCTTGGGTCACGCTGCTCGCCTGTGCATCAAGCGCCATTTGCTTTGCGTAATCCAGTGCTTGTGGTCCACGCGCATGCCAAAGCGACATCGCCGAGAGCCAAACCGAGCCATTGCAGCGTGCTGGATCAAACTGCCAGTGTTCGCCTCGATTTGAGGCTCGAGGTACCAGTCCACAACGACTCTCGGGACCTTGAGCCACTGTAAACAGACTCAGAAGATCAGAAAGCGCCGAAGCATCATTCGCAAAATAGGAATGACCCAGGACATCATCTCCAAGCGCTGTCATATCGACGGTATCGATTGCGTTCATCACGAGAATATCGTCGCCCGCCTGCCCCGCTCTGGGCCGGCTGCCGTGCAGTTTGCGTGACACCGAAAGCGCCAGATCCTGATCTGATGCGTACAGGGTCAGGCGGTTAGCAATGGGCCTGATGGTTTGCACCATTTCCGAAAACAGTCCTGCATCCACATCTGGTGCCGTGAAAATGATCTGATCAAAGGCGGGTTTTGATTCCTGGGCATGACGTACAGCGTACAGCTCCAGGGCATCCGTCAAAGCGCGGTTGCCCATGGAATGGGCGACTAGATGTATGCGTTTGGCGCCCGACTTTTGCACGATCTCCTCAAGAAAACGCAACAGGTTCCGCCCGCTGTGCCGCACGACGGCCGTGTCGGCAATGTAATCCAGTGTGCTGGCGCGTGACGGCCACGAATAAAGTATTGGCAGTCCGGGGAAATTCAGATCGTAGGCAATCTGCGCGGTACGTCGGGCTGCGTCGGCGAATGATACGTTGTACCCGTGCACAAAAACGAAAGCCTGATCGGAGCCTTGCTGCTCGAGCGTGCGACGCATTTCTTGCAATGCCTCTTGACCGTCGAGCACGGTCATGCTCATGAGCACCATGTGACGCTCGGGGCTTTCGTGGACTTCGAAAGACATTAACGAGGGGCGCTCCACGGCACCCGGTTTGTGCGTGCGGGGCACACTGACATCGACCGTCCCCCAGTTGAACTGGCCCCGTTCTCCACCAAAGTAGGAATCGGGTTTACGCGACCCCGTCACATTTCTATCAGTCCCAAAAAACACTTTCACTCGCGCGAAATTATTGGGATTAACCTCACCGTAATCGACGTTAATGTGGTCAATAGCAGGCACGGGTACGGTGGGGACGTTGGCCTGACGACCGCGTCCCCGCGACAGAGGCTGATAGGCCGCGACAGCTTCAGAGTCACCGATCTCGGTTGCCAGGGCCAACAGGCGTTGACGTGCGGGCACGAGCGCAGGATGAGCGGCCCCCAGATTGGCCTGGTCAACAGCAAATGCGGCACGCCCTTGTTCAAAAGCCTGGCGGGTCAAACCGGCCCGTTCATAGGCCTTCGATGCGGCTTCGTACCATTGAGAAAGTTCGGGAACGCGCTCGCCTTTCCACCGGGCCAGCACTGCAGCACCTTGCTCCCACGTCTGGGCCGCATCTGACCATCGCTCTGCTACCTCGTAGACCATGGCAAGACGCTGCAACAGGTCGAGCCGCACTTCGGTGTCTTGTTGCGGGGTGGTTGCCAGCGCGCTGGTTATTCTGGCGATCGCCTGATCAAAATCCTTCTGGGCAACCGCAGTCTCGACATCACCGACGAGCAACAGATCCGGCGCAGCCTGCGCATTTGTCAACGCCAGACCACAACACAGCAACAGCGCTGCCACGATTGAACGTTTGATTCTCATCGTTGACCCTAAAGTTCATCCTCAAAGGTACACACCCTGCGCGTTCGCCGGCCAGCAAAGTGTCACACCGGCCACAGCAACAGAGCCCGTACTATAAATCCACAACACCTCTTCATGTAACACTATTGACGCAGCTGAGTTGACAGCCTCGTCTGCCCGACGTCAGATACTGGCATGAGTTTCCAGGACAGGAGCTGGCCCTGTCCATCGAGCGCGGCAAGACGCTCCCCATCTGGCGCAAACGCCCAAGGCAGCGTCGTCAGAACATTACCCCGATAAGCCCAGTCGATATCAAGGGCGTTTTGCAAATCGACCATGCGAATACTGGCACCATCGAGCATGGCAAGTCTCGGTGTTGCGGCGATCTGCATGGCGAGCAAAGCCGGATTCAGATAAGACTCGAGTTCCCCGGATTTCGCTTGTGACGACGATATCAAGGCATTATTCTTGCCCAGAGGGCGATCAAACAGCCAGGCCTTTTTCTCAAGATCCCATACACCCAGCAGGCGTTTCGAGTTTGAATCAGCAGGCCCGACTTGATATGTCCGGCTGAAGTAGCGCCCATTGGTCCCCAGAGCCACCTTTGCCATGACGTCAAACTGAGCCTGTTCGCCGTGCGGTGTGGAAAGCTTCCAGCGATTTAGTATCTGTCCGGAGGCAACGTTCAACTCCACGACCTCTCCATACTCATCGACCAGGCGCACCTGCGATTGCGCTAAACCTGCAATCGCATCGACAAATCCCTGAAGTTTTATGTCCTCGCGGCGCCACTGCCGGGGATCAGAGCTCGGAATTACCAGTAGTCCGCGTTCGGGAAAGCCCCCCTCAATGACAAACCATTGCCCGTCGCCGGTAAAAGCCGCCGTCAATTCGGGGCGAGATAGTGTGGGTGCTATCCCGATCTCGTCAAACGGGGCGACAGAAAACCTCTCAAAGTCGATCCAGTGGCGCTTCCTGTCCGAAGAAACCAGCCCCGAGGTGACGGCGTAACGCGCCTCGGGCCCGATCACGACCGAGTCGACCCGCGACAAGGAAAGGGGTAATACTTGCCGCTGCCCATTCTGAAGATCCAGGCGAATGATGGACTGGCCATCCGCAATCACGAGAAAACGTCCTGTCGGATCGTACGCCAGGGCGCTGCCGAACCCGTCGCGAACCCGTACATCGGCAATCGCGTCGACCCCTGGGCTGGGATCACTGGCCTGAGCAAGAACGATGGGCATTTCGTGATTAACTGCTCGCGCTGTGGGCAACTGACGTCCTTGCGTCAACTCGGCGACGCGGTTGGCGACATACTGGCGCAACTCGTCCACATGAATACGCCGATCCAGATCCGTATCAGCGGCACGCGACCCCAACCCTTCCAGGACGGCTGCCGTAAACACGCCGTTGGACCACTGGGGCGACTCCAGAGCAAATTCTTCTGCACCCGCCGCGGCAATGATGTGAGCACCACTACCCATCTGCAGATCAACAAAAACATCTTCCAGTAAAGGTCGGCGAAGATCGGGCGCACTTGGCGGGACTGTGCTGACACGCCGCAGCCCACGCGCACTTACCTGATGCGGTGACGACTGACTCGCCACCAGGACTAGCGGCTGCGGTTCGAGTCCGACTTTAGCCTCATCATTCTGGCCGGCGTGGCAGCTGTCGAGCATTAACAGGCGCGCTCGGGCCGGTGTCGCATCGAGCAGACCTTCTATCTGCGCGAAACTCAAGCCCTTGCGTTCGGGATCGGAAAAATCCATATCCGTAGGCGCAAAGTAATACTGCCCGCTAGCGGACAACAAACCATGGCCCGCGAAATATAGAATCACCCGATCGGTCGGGCGAGCCTGCGCTAAAAACCTGCTTGCTTGTAAAACATTGTCCTGAGTTGCCGCAGCGTCAATCAACAGATGTGTTTTAAGGGTATGCCCAAGTGTTTTCTCGAAGAAGTCGGCGACGTCCCGGATATCTTTGGCCGCATAACGCAGGTCGTACTGCGACTGCAGATAGGTTGAGACCCCAACGCCCAAAAGATAAGTCGTCGGTGTCTGATCGGGCTGGGATAGATGCACGAAAGCCGCCAGTGGCGAGGAGCTTACCGATGTGGAGGTCTCCAAGGTCACTGTGACGCGGTTGTCCCCCGGCACCAGGGTCACGGGAACCTCGACGTTTCCAGCGCTGACCTGCAAGCCCTCGCGTGGCGTCACAGAGACACCCGACAACGCGACATGCAGACGACCATCCTGTGGGACTTTTATCGACAGTGTGTAAGCCGGACTCTGTGTTTGCAGCGAAGGCTGCCGGGCCCAGGCGAGGGGTTCTCCCTCTACGTTGACAGTACCCTGCAGCGCCAGGCGACGCACCCGCTGCTCATGGAGCTTAGACATGGCATCCAGATAGGCGGCAGAGGCATACCCGAGTCTGGCCAGAACCTGATCCGGACGGTTGCGCTCCAGATCGAATCCTGAGAACTCTTGCAGCCCAGTTGCATCCACGCGCGTCAGCGCACTTACGGCAGTGCGTGACGCCGCGTACAGACCATCTGGTGCGATCAATGCGCTGCCGTGCTCTCCGATACGGTAAGCGCTGACAATCCAGTCGCCGGTGGCGCGATCGTAAATACGCAGCGCTGAGTCCGGCATCATTGCATAAATGCGCTTGTCTCTCTGCCTGATCGCAACCGGTGCCACACCATTCGTCTCAAGCGTCTGCCGTACCTTGCGCGTCTGCAGGTCAATGACAACAATGCCTTGGTCCGTCCCCAGCACCAGATCATTGCCTAACCGATCATGACTCTCTATCCAACCGTCAAACACACTTTGCCCGGTCGCATCGAGCACACCGTCACGCCTGACAAACCAAAGCGAATCTGCATCCGTGAAGGTCACATCGAGCAACATGCTTAACCAGGCGGCAGGGCCGGAACCCGCACCTAGAGTAGGAGACTGAGGGTTGGCGCGCTGCCTTTGCAGTTGCTGTCCGTCGGGAAGACTGTAAATGAACAAGGCACCTTCAGTGTCGGTGGCGAACAAAAGCGCCGGCGTCGATGCGTCACTCGACCCGGATCCACCCGCAGGGCTTCTTGCACGCAACCAGTTCACAGGCGAACTTAATCCTTGTACAACGGTCTGCACTTTGCCGTTAGCGCAGCGCACGATTCTGTCGGTCAGTCCAAGCCACAACTCCCCTTCCTCGGAAAGCCAGCGATAGCTCACAGACGGATCGTGAGCCGGTTCGCACCACGATGGCCAGCGTTGCCCGATCCATGCCAGCCACTGGTCATAGGGCAGCGGCGTTTGCTGCCCGGTTGCGAGATCCCATCGATACAGGCCTTGTCCGAGATACCGTCTGGCGGGCGCACGGTCTCGCCAGGCCATCAGGTCAGGGTCTGTGAGGGCCGGTGAGACTGCGATGATCACCTCTCCCTTGGCTTCATCGATCTCTGCAAGCTCATACTGCCTCGGATTGACCGGCAACTCGCCGATCACCGCACCGGTTTCCGCATCAAAAATCCTGCGCGCAGCAAGTACCGCGCCGTCTTTGAGCACCGCAAACTTTGGCGATGCATCGTAGCGACAGGCCGCGCTAGACGGGCTTAATCCGTTTTCCTCGGACCAGATGTGCCAGCAACCATTTTCATCGAGACCCAGCAGACGTCCATCCTCGAGAAACTGCCACTGGCGTATGTTGTCGGGAAGGATCGTGCGTTTCCCCGACCGCACAGAGAACAAAGACGACGGCGCTGAACGGGTGCGGCCAGACATCACAAGCAGCGATTTTTGATCGGGTGAGAATCGCAACTGACCCGGCTCGAACGGAGGGGTATCGGGCACCTCCCACAGGGTGTCGAGCTTGGGAAGTGCCAGCATGCGTAACCCATCGTGGCCAAACACAGCAAGGAACTGACCCTGATCATCGAGTGCAAGCCGTGCCCCTGCCCCTCGAGGTATCGCCTTAAGTCGGTTCTCCTGTTCAGACGCGGTATCAAGCAAAGCCGCCTCTGACCAAGAGCTCATGGCAATCCAGTGGCTATTGCTGCTTGCGGCCAGATCTACCAGCCCTTCTTGACCGAAGAGGATTGCACGCGGTTGCTCAAACACAGGCTGACCGGAGACCCGGTTCCAGATTGCGAATTTTTGAGCTGAGACCACCAGTATGCTGGATCGCCCCGCAACCCATTGCAGTTCCTGCACCCCATTGGGTTCGTCTCGCACCGCACCAATCTGACCCAGGCGCTGACGTCGCGACAGATCCCAGAAACTGACGTTTCCGCTGGCGTCACCCATGGCCACAGTCACTGCATCGGCAGCGACTGCCATCGCACTTGCACCGCCTAACCCTCCTGACTGCTCAGCTGTCTGGACCACGATGTCGCTTGCTTTGACTGGCAAACTGACCCATAGACCCATCAAGATACAGACCATGCTGAACAACTTGGCGACCATCATTGCTCAGTTCCTTTTCCGCTGTTACTTAGGCTGAACCCGGAAGCTGAACACCTGCGCCGACATAGGCTGCCCGCCTTGCCGGGCCGGTCTGAGACTGCGAGTCGCCACATTCCCAAAACCTGCATCCATCATGAGCGCCGTAAACGGATCTTGCTGGCCTCGCGTTCGCACCGAAGTATCAAGGTTGTCCTGTGCCAGAAACGCCAGACTAATGGGCTGGGAAGGCTGTACTACGGGCAAGCCCAGCACCAGCAGTCTTTCGCGCCCAAGGCTGTCGGACAAAGCTTCGTACTCGCCAATTGCCACCTTCGCACCGGCCTCGATTCTGGGATTGAACATCTGCGGGGAATCAGGCCAGAGCGCAGTCATTCCGAAACCAGAGTGCACCAGCATGATCGTCAGATCCACGGCGGACGTGCTGGTATTGTGAACAATGAGGCTCAGGCAGTCGCCCTCGCGAAGCTCCATCTGAGAACCCGGCTCGTAGGCTTGGCTGCCCTGCCGCGGCGCAGGTTGCGTGAGCTCATCGCAAGCAGGCTCGCCGGGCTGGGGCCGCCGTACCCAGGCTTTGACATCAAGCGCCTTGCCCATGCCCGTTGCTTGAGCCACTCGGAGCACACTGAGTACACGGGACGCCTTGAGCAAGGCATCTGCGATCGTATCTGCAACCTTATCTGCGTCTGATGACTGCAAGGCGATCGCAGGTGCAGGAACATCCACCGTTGCGTCCGCGTCAAGTAGCTCCAGACGATCTGCGCGCAAGCACAGCCATAGATCCACTCCAGCGGATTCAGAAGTCAGCCACTGCACTCTTTTAGCCAGAGCGTCTTGTTGACGGAGTTTGTTCAAGGCAGATTCCAGCGCGGGAGTTGCAGGCTCGCACCCGCTGTTGCCACCATGCTGCAAGGCCACTTTGAGCCGCCAGTCGACTTGCGTCTGCCACGCACGTGCGTACATGACCTCTGGCAAACGGTTGACCTCGACCGCCTGGCCGTCGGTTTGCAGCAATTTGACGTCGGCATCAACGGCTCTGGCCTGACTGACGACAACGGTCGCCAGCACGTCTTCGTCCTGGGCTCCTGGCGTTTGATACAGCTTCAATGTCGAACCCGGCGTCTGGTCATGCATGAGGCCTGCGGACAGGGTCATATGATCGCCTTTACGGCTGACGCGCCACGGTGTCGCCTGATTCTGCTGACCTCCCCACACTCGAGCAGATAACGCTGTGCCTTCGATCATTGGCACGGCCGTCGCCCCGGCAGTAGCCTGAAACCGCTGCATGACACGTTCGATCAATTCGGTATAAGAAGCATCTGGCGCTTGCTCAAGCGCTTGCAGCAACGTAAAGCTGAAGACGCCATGTTCACGCGCATCGGGCGCACCCGGCGGAAGGGCGAATTCAGGCGTTTCCTGATGGCTCTGCGCCGCGTAAAAGGCCACCAGATCGCCGGCAGGCTCGACGCGTTCAGGTTGTGGCTGGCCCTCGGATCGCTGACCAGAACGGTCAGCCACTGAGCCGACGGATCGTGTGCGGGCTGCTTGCATCACGTCAGGCGGTATACCGAGTTGCTGCGCCGAAACCTGGCGGTATCGCACGGCTGATGGCCTGACCGCACGGGTCATGGTTGCCGAGTGACAGGTGTCAAATACTGCCCAGACAAACGCCTTCTTGGCGCGAATTTTGTCGATTGCCTGCTTGAACTCGGTGTCCACAATCGCATTTTCGACCACCGCCCGTGCTGAATCCCAGCCTCTGGCATCGCGTGGTAAAAAAATCTCATCGAGACCATCCGGCTCATCTCGTATGGATGCCTGGGACGCAGGCTGTTGTGCACCATGACCGGCAAACATCAGGAATACAAAATCCCCATCGCGGGCCTCGCCGGCAATGCGTTCAAGCTCCTGCATGATTGCCTGTCTGGTAGGCAGCCCGGCATCTTTGACGCCATCAGCCAGGACGGTAAGAGAGACATCGGGTCTGGACCGGGTCAGGTAATCGCGCCACAAAGCGACATCATTGCGCGGCCCCAACAACTGGGCGCCTGGGTCTAGAAAGGGATAATCGGACACCCCCACCAGCAACGCATGCGCAGTGCCTGGTGAACTTGCCCCAGCAGCCAGCCCGGCTCTCGTATAACAAGCCAGAAGAACCAGCACCACCCATACAGTGATCCGCCAAAAAATCCCCGACCTGCCTGTCACACGACTCTGCATATCCCCCCGCTTTACTAACCGAAACAAGCTACTGCCAGATCCTACACCGAGCGGATCTGCGGAGTGAACCCTCTTTGCACTGCGGGAAGAGGTTTCTACTGTCTGTAAATAGTGTGTTGAGGGCTGTCGTTTTTGCGATGGCCCTTTTTACTGTGGTCGCACGACAACGTTTGAGAGGCGGTTATCGGCCGGATGAGGACACTCAATGCCTTCCGCAGTGCCACAATGTCCCTCTATGCCAATATTGAATGATTTAGGTCCTCGCATCTGCATTCTTGGGCCATCCAACAGCGGCAAGTCCACCCTGGCGGACGCGATTGCGCGCAAGCGCGGTCTGCCCGTCATTCATCTCGACCAGCTTTTTCACATCCCCTATAGTGATTGGGTTCCCCGGCCCGCACAGGAATTCCGTCAGTTACATGACGAGGCGATAATGCAGGAGCAGTGGGTGATGGACGGCAATTACACAAGTACTTTGGCCCAGCGTCTGTCCAGGGCAACCGGTTTTATTCTATTGGACGTACCAACATCGACTAGCCTATGGCGCTACTTGCGTCGTACTTGGTTCGAGCGTGACAGGCGAGGCGGACTCGCTGGTGGGCGAGACACTGTCAAATGGCAGATGCTTCATCACATCGCCGTGGTTACTCCTCGAAATCGCCGCAGGTATGGCGACTTGTATGAGCGAGTTTCATTGCCAAAAATCAGATTAGCAACGACAAACGACTTAAATCATTTTTACGATGTCGAACAGCTTTCTCGTCACTAACGGCTGCCAAGGGTCGACAGCTGCATCGTGAACGCTGAGCTTATAAGAGCTCGAGGTGGCCAAGTTTCTTAGGGTAAGTTGGCCGGTATTACGACAGCAGTGTTTGAGGGGGGCGCTTTTGCGATGGCCCTTTTTTCGTTTAAGTAGTTTGAGTTTGTATATATTCTCCAAGGTTTTTCTCATGAAGTCACAAGCTCGTTGGTTGACACTCGCAGTGGTGTCAACCGCCTTGTTTCTAGTCGTCATCGACATGACGGTTCTCTATACCGCGTTGCCAAGTCTTGCCCAAGCTTTGCACACCACCGCATCAGAAAAGCTGTGGATTCTCAATGCTTATTCCTTGGTCATGGCTGGGCTGATGCCAGCCATGGGTGCGCTGGGTGACCGCTTAGGCCATCGGCGCGTTTTTATCTTCGGCATGCTGATGTTTGGATTGGCTTCATTGATAGCTGCCTTTGCACCAAGTGCGAATGTGTTGATTGCAGCGCGTGCATTGCTTGCTGTTGGCGGCGCGGCCATGATGCCCTCAACGATTGCTATCGTCCGTACCACGTTTCAGGACCCAAAAGAACTGGCTTTTGCCATAGGTATTTGGGCTTCTGTTGCTTCAGGTGGAGCCGCTGTAGGGCCACTGCTAGGAGGCGCTTTGCTGGAACATTTTTGGTGGGGATCCGTGTTCCTCATCAATGTCCCAATCATTGCGGTTGGTACTGTTCTGGCTTGGTTTCTAGTACCTTATAAGGCAGGTGACCCCAGCATCCCCATCGACTTCCGCAGTTGCTGGCAAAGCATGCTCGGGATCGTCGCTTTGGCGTATGGCATTAAGGAATTTGCCAAGCCAGATAGCCATGCGCTATTAGCTTGGAGCACTTTGATCTTAGGCATTTTTACCCTAACCTTCTTTGTTCGTCGCCAACTAAAACTGGATCGGCCTTTGATTGATTTCAAACTGCTTTCTGCTGCGCCGATAGCGACTGGGATCTTGATCGCACTTGTTGCGTCTATGACGCTCATTGGCTTTGAGTTAGTACTGAGCCAGCGTCTGCAGTTGGTCTTAGGTAAAACTCCATTGGAAGCAGGCGCGTTTGTGCTTCCCATTTCTCTGGGCTCATTCATTGCAGGCCCATTAGCTGGGGCTCTGATCGGCCGGATAGGATTACCGCGTGTCATAGCTGCGGGGCTGGCTATGTGTGCAACGGGTATGGTGGGTTATCTAGTGTATGGAGATTCAAACACCGTTTTCCCAATAGCGTTCCTGGCGCTTTGTGGTATCGGGATAGGCTCCAGTCTTACTGCTTCAAGCACACTGGTAATGAGCAATGTTTCTGAGGAACGTGCAGGAATGGCGGGGTCTGTCGAAGGGGTTGCTTACGAGTTTGGGGGCGGATTCGGTGTGACCGTTTTTGGTTCACTAATGACGGCTGTGTATGTGGCAGATGTCCGCAACAACGGGATTGATGCTATGGCGGGAAGTAGCCTTGACGAAGCGCTGGCATACGCCATGAAGCACAACGAATCGCAGGCGATGCTGGCCCGCGCAATGCATGCATTTGAATCGTCCTTTACTGCCGTGAGCGGCATTGTGATTGCCACGCTATTGGTGCTTTCTGTCTTCGTACTCGCTGTAGATCGCCGAGCTCTCAAAAACAGATAGGCCGCTTTGGGACGGACGCTGATCTGTCGCCAGCGTCTCGTTAATGGACGTCGATGGGTTAGCCGTCACCCATGGCGACGGCTAACCAACCAACAAATCCTGTGCTCAGGCTTTCGCGGCAGCCCTGGCCTTGAGCTGCTTGAGCATGGTCAGATCCAGAAACTTCAGGCCGCTGGCGGGGGTGAACTTGTCGGTGACATCGCCGGCCAAGCCGCCTTCAACAGCCAGCTGGCTTCCCAGATCAATCTTGCTTTCGCCCGAGTCTGCAGCGAAATTCAGACCATCCAGATCCACCCAGATGATGTTCGGGCGGGTCGTAGACTCGAATACCAAACGACGGCGGGTTAGGTCGGCCACGGATTGCCAGATGGTCTGCGAAGCATCGGGTTTGCCAGGATCGGGCACTCTGAACGGCTGCGCCACGTTGCGCATCACGCTAAACATCGCGGCAATAGCCTCAACCTGGGATTTGGGCTGGGCGAGGCGGTTAACGTAATAAGCCGCTCGGGCAAATCTATCGGAAGCCAGCGTGCTGCCCGGCAATGACAGAGTGCCACCGAATCCTTGCACCTGCTTCAGCATTTCAAGTTGCTGATCGTAGGGTGGCGAGTTGGTCATTACCTGATGGTCAGGCGAATGGTGAATCCTGAGTTCACCGTCGATGTACTCAAAAATCGCAGAGTCGCCACTGGCATCGTCGAGCGCCAGATGTATAGCCGGTACTTCCCCACTGGCGGGATCGACGAGTTGGAAAACTTGCGTGTGGTTTTCTTTTACCCAAGCTACGGCTTCCGCGACGCTCGCATAGTTATCAAGAAAATATTGCAGCCAAATGGCCTGGCTGAGGACGGGGCGCGAAGCGTCATACTCGCCATAGACCGATTCGGCCAACCACAGAATATGACCGGATAAACCTGCCTCGTTGAGGCCATCGACGGTCATCATGTCCAAGGCGGTAATGGCGACACTGCCATAACGTGCCGTCCAGCTCAGGGCACCGTTCACGCCGTCATCGCGCTTAATACCGCGCGGCAGTTTCCATAGGTTCGTTGCAAGGTCACGGTGATAATCCATGTTGCGGCCCACAAGCACCGCACCATTGGCGTCTCCCCAAAGCACTCGAGTACACATGCAAATCTTCCTTCAATCTAACCGATACCCTGTCCGGGGCGGATTATTAGAATAACGACAATACCACTACAGGCCGAGCAGTTTAAAAGAAAGATTAAAGCTATGACGATTTGGCGGAGTGAAGCGACAGATTCCGTCTTTTTCGAGGAATAACTGTCGCCGCGTCGTTAGCTTACGCCACCTTTTTATCGTTGATCCTGAAGTCTACGCGCCGTGGCTGCTAGAAGTCTTCTGAATCCGCTATCCTAGGCTTTTGCGATTTTGGGAGTCTGGGTTGGAATATATATGGACCCTGGTGGACTTTATCCTGCACGTCGATCAACACCTGCAAGCCTTGATCGCCAACTACGGTGCTTGGGTGTACGCCTTGCTGTTTTTAATCGTGTTCGTGGAAACGGGCTTGGTGGTGATGCCCTTTCTGCCCGGCGATTCGCTGCTTTTTGTGGTCGGTACACTCGCCGGGGCGGGGCTTTTGGAGTTACCCGTCGCCATCGCGCTGTTGCTGGTGGCTGCCATTGCGGGTGACCAAGTGAACTACAGTCTCGGGCGCTACTTCGGCCCGAAAGTATTCCGTTGGGAAGAATCGCGCTTTTTCAGCAAAACTGCGTTTAACCAAGCGCATGCGTACTACGAGCGTTACGGTGGCATCACTATCCTGATCGCCCGCTTTATGCCTTTCATCCGCACCTTCGCGCCCTTTGTAGCCGGAATCTCCGAGATGTCGCGCAGCAAGTTCACTTTCTACAACGTGACGGGCGCTTTGCTATGGGTGGTCGGTTTGACCTTGTTGGGATATTTCTTCGGCAACCTGCCATGGGTCAAAGAACATCTCAGCATCATTATCTGGGCCTTAATTATCGGTCCCGGTTTGCTGGCGCTGTTCGGTTTGTGGCGCGCTCGTAGACGGGATGGCAAAGGTCAGGCCATTTGACTGACATGCGCGGCGCACACCCGCCACCCTTCGGGTGTGCGCACCCAAGTCTGACTCTGCCGTCCGGTCCCAGGGACACCCGCGCGTTTGAATTCCATATTGCAGGTAGCGAAATCTTTGCCGTATGTTGTGATGACGCTTTTCATCACCTCGCGGTCGAGGCCCTTTGAGGGACGGGCCGCGCGAAACGCCTTGATCTGGTCATAGCCGTATAGATTCTCGCCGGCCCCGTAGCGCAGGGTGTGGGGACTGTTCCAGAACAATTCGTCGAGCACCGCGACATCATTACTCGTCAACGCGCTTTCATAGCGCTCGAATTGCTCGCGAACCTCGGCTATGACATCCGGCAGATTAATTTCCATCAATGTGACACCTTAGGCAGTCGGACTTGATTTCTGAGCTTTTATTCCAGAGAGGTCAATATGCCCGGGGCTCTTAACGATCCGGAAACCCCGGCTCCAGAATGGTGATGGTGGGTTTGCCGGGGGGCAGTATGAAAGTGTCTATCAGCAGCGCGTCCTCAGTCCCCAGATTCGCCGCCGCCATCGGCACATTGGGCGGCATGTAATAGCAGGAGCCGGTGGGCCATTTGCGGGGAGCATGACCTTCCATGAACCCGGTAATCTCACCGGATAGGACGCAGGTGTGGCCACCGAATTCATGTACATGGATAGCCACGCGCGTGCCGGCTTTGCGCACCCCCTTTTCAACGACTATGCGCTGGCCGTTTACGTCTATCGTGTCGAGCATCTTCGTGGAGCCCACCAACCGCGCCATTTGGCCCGGCAGGGGTTCACCATTGATAGTAGTAATGGTTTGACTTGCGATAGGCTTTGTCGTGGGCGCGTGCGTTGCGCAGCCATGCAGAGTAGCAATACACGCCAATACCAAGGCCTGGGTCGTCATGCGTAACATCGGTTGTTCCCTTGAATGAATTTTTTCATAGGCTGGTATGTCTCGTAGACATCCAGCGCGTGCATGTTCTAGGACTCTGGACGGCGCGGTACGAACAGGCGCGACCAGACGTAAACGTCGCTGTCCATCCCTCACCCACAGAGTTGGCGATAAAGATAGCAGGAAATCGGTCCGGGCCCCCTGCTCCTGAGCACGGCAATTCGGAAATTATTTTGCGGGTCAGCTATAGTCTGTAACACCCGACTTCCGATCGAATCAGCGATGTCATTCGACCCCCCCCCACAGTGACAACCTGGTTCCGAGCGGCCAAGAGCATCTGCGGCAGTTGTCCTCCATGGCGGATACCACTGATGCGGCAGTTCTTATTACCGACGCTCAGGGGCTGGTGGTTTATCACAACAGCGGATTCAGCCGAATGTTCGGATGGACGCTGGACGAGGTTCGTGGCCAACACGGCCCTACGTTGCTCGCCCGGCAGGCATCAGAAGAATTTTTTGCCAGCATCCGCAAGGAACTGCTCGCGGGACGTTCCGTTAAAGTCGATGAGCTAATTATCAGCAAAGAGGGGCGCCGCCACTGGTGCAATCTGGTTTGCAACCCGGTGATGGACCCGGAGGGTGAATGGCTGTACACCATATCGGTGCTGCTGGATATCACCCGAACCAAGATTTACGAGGTATTAAACAACCGCGTCCTCGAAGCCATGGCGCGCGATCTGCCGCTCATTGAAGTGCTGGAGATGGTTTGCGAGGAAGTCGAACAAATCGCGCCCGAAATCAGCGCCAGTATTTTGCAGGTCGATGATGAAGGCGTGCTTCATCCACTGGCCAGTCCGAGCTTGCCGTTCTCCTATTCCTCGCAACTCGATGGCGTGGTCATCGGTCCAAGTGTCGGTTCATGCGGGACCGCCGCGTGGCGTAAAGAACCGGTGCTGGTCACGGATATCGCGACCGACCCACTCTGGGCGGATTACAAACATTTGATCCTTCCGCTGGGTTATCGGTCATGCTGGTCCACGCCCATAATGAATAAAGACAGCAAAGTGCTGGGCACGTTCGCGTTCTATTACCGCGAGAGCGGGCCGCATGTTGCCTCGGCGTTTCACCAACAGCTTGTGCAGGCTTGTATCTACCTGTGTGCATTGGCGATGGAGCGCGAACAAACCCGCTTGCGTATCCGTCACTTGGCCTACTATGACGCGCTCACGGGCTTGCCTAATCGCAGCCTGCTGCAGGCCAGCGCCGATCAGTTGCTGCAGCAACAGCACAGCGAGTCGCAAAGCGCCGCAGTGCTGTTTATCGATCTGGACCGCTTCAAGCATGTCAATGATTCGTTGGGGCACTCGGGAGGAGACGCGTTGTTATGTGCCGTAGCGGACCGCATAAAAGGTTTGCTGCGCCATGCAGGTATTGCCGGACGGCTGTCGGGCGACGAATTCGTCATGGTGCTGCCTCATACGGATTGCGAGCACATTGGTCTGTTGATCGAACGCGTGCAATCGACCCTGATGCAGCCCTTGCATCTGAAAGACACGGCGGTTGACGTCTCCGCGAGCATCGGCGTGGCAGTCTATCCTCAGGATGGTCACGATATCGAGACGCTGATACACCGGGCCGACATGGCCATGTATCAGGCGAAAAAGGCCGGCCGCGGTCGTTTCAGTTTTTCAGTAAGGAAATGAATTCGCTGGCCAAAGAGCGATTGGGATTGGAACAGGCGCTACGGCAGGCTCTGGTGGGGGACGACGGGACACTACATCTGCATTACCAGCCTCAGGCCGACATCGTGACCGGCCGTTTGTATGGCGTGGAAGCCTTGGCCCGGTGGCGCCACCCTTTGCTCGGTGACATATCCCCAGAACGCTTCATTCCATCGGCCGAGGAAACCGGCTTGATCGGTATCTTGGGACACTGGGCAATGAAAACGGCCTGTGCGCAGATGCGGCAATGGCGAGATGCCGGAGTGGAGGTCCCGACTGTCGCCGTGAACATGTCTCCCCTCAATTTTCATAACCTGCACCTGCCCGCCTTGATTGCGGATACGCTTTCCTTGAATGCGTTGCCCCCATCGAGTCTGACCCTCGAACTGACCGAAAGCCTGCTGTTGGAAGCCAATCCGGCCGTCCTCAAGACCATTGAGGCCTTGAGCGAGTATGGTGTGAGATTGTCTCTGGACGACTTCGGCTCTGGCTATTCCAGCCTGAGTTATCTGCGCAGTTTGCCCATCAGTGAACTCAAACTAGACCAGTCATTCGTAGCCGACCTTGCCCATGACGCGGCGGCGCGAAACCTGAGTGCCGCCATTCTCGGCATCGGAGAAAGCCTGAGCCTGACCGTCATCGCGGAGGGAGTCGAGACCACGGCGCAACTGGAGACTTTGCGCGAGCAGGGCTATCCGGTGGTTCAAGGCTATTTGTTCTCCAAGCCGTTGTCGCCCACGGAGTTTGAACAATGGCTGCGTGCGTCCGATTTCTGTCGTCGGGCACCGCCTTATGACACTGGCGTATCGAACTCAGCGGCCTAACCGCGGATAGTCACTGCATTAAAGCGCGGTGTAAAAGAGCCATCGGTGCCGGTTCAAGCGCCTGCAACCCGGCTGCTCGTTGCAACCGGGCGCATGACGAGATGCGTTAGTTTTTGGCGCCGGAAATATCGACGACCTCTTTCCACTTTTGCGATTCGTCTTTGAGGAAAGCCGGGATCTCCGATTGGGGCATGTTCATCGGGACCAGACCGAAGCCCAACAGACGGTCCTGCATGTTTTTATCCTGCATGACCGCTGCGACCTCCGTTTCCAGGCGCTTTTTTACGTCGGCAGGCACGCCGGTAGGCGCCATGAGCAGGATCCAGCCTTGCATGCTGAAATCTTTCAAGCCTTGTTCGGCGAGGGTGGGCACGTCGGGCAGCGTGGGAATGCGTTGCGCAGAGGTCACTCCGATGGGTTTGACGCGCTTGCCGTCCAGGGCCGCACTGAAAACCGGTACGTTGTCGGACATGAAATTGACCTGACCACCGACGAGATCCGCCAGGCTTTGCATGCCTCCTTTGTAGGGGATATGTTGGCCCTGAATCCCGGCATCATGCAGGAACTTCGAGATCACCAGGTGAGGCGTCGTGCCGACTCCGGGGGTCCCATAGGTCAAGGGATTGCCGCTTTTTTTCGTCTGTTCGATTAGCCCGTTGATCGTGTCGTAGGGTTCGTCGGTACGCACCACCATGACTTGCGGCGCCCAGGCTACCGCGGCGATGGGCTCGAGATCTTTGAGCGGATCGTAGGTCATGGAATCTGGACGCAGCCACGGGCCGATCGACAGAGGGCCTGTCGATCCCATGGCCAAGGTGTAGCCGTCCGCGGGCTGTTTGGCGGCGAAACCCGTGCCGATCGTGCCGCCTGCACCGACTTTGTTCTCGACAACGACTGCCTGCCCTAAACGGGGCGCCAGAAGTTCGGCTAGCAAACGCATTGAGACATCGGAAGAGTTCCCAGGTGGGAATGGCACTACGATTTTGACCGGCCGTTCTGGCCATGCCGCGTGCGCGACGGTAGCCATTAAAGCCAGATAACCCGAGGCAATACCGGAGGCAATAAGCTTGCATAGTCTCATGCGTTTTCCCCTTGAAGAGTGCTTGTTAAGCTTGTTCTAAAACGTATTTGCTGGCGCCCGACAGGTCGCCGAGGCGCTCGCCGCCACGCATCCGTTCGCCGTTCGAGTTGCCGCGAGCTTGTTTTTCCAGCGCCATTCTGGACACGTCCGCGACTTCATCGGGCGGCAGCACGAGCACGCCGTTTTCATCTGCCAGGATGATGTCGCCGGGGTTGACGATCGCCCCGCCGCAGGCCACTGGTTTGTTCAGTTGGCCACCGATGTTGTAGATGCGAGTGGTGATGGGCGACACGCCGCGTGCCCATACGGGGAAGTTGTAGGCTTCGAGTTCGGATGGGTCGGTGCACATGCCGTCGATGATTGCACCGTGTGCGCCGGCGAGCACGGCGCCTAGCGCCACTCCGCCGCCCAGGCACGCGTGTTTCTGGTCGCCGAGGCGATCGATGACCAGAATGTCCCCCGGACGTAGCAGACTCAAGGCGTGATGCAGCAAGGTCGAGTCTTGTCCCGGCAGCGACAAGGTCACCGCAGTGCCGATGATCTTGCGCGAGTGGTTGATCGGCTTGATATCGGGGGCCATAAAGCCCCAGTGACGAAAGTGTCCGACCGTCGCGGTTTCGACTTCGGAAAGCAGGTCGACGTATTTCGAGTCCAGCGGGGCTGGCATAGGATTGAGATCGAACTTTTTCACTGCAGCACCTTGTGTTTAGCTAAGGGAATTTGTTTGCGAACTTGATTGATCAGCCCGGTGTCCAGGCGCGCGGTGACGAAGCCGTCGCCGTCGGAGCATTTGGCAATCACGTGGCCCCAGGGATCGACGATCATTGAGTGGCCGTAGGTGTATCGCGTCTCGCCATTCTGGGTGAACGGGCCGTGCGAGCCGCAGGCCACGACATAGGACTGCGTCTCGATGGCGCGAGCGCGGCATAGCACTTCCCAGTGATCCTTGCCGGTTTGCAGCGTGAATGCCGCAGGCAAAACAATGACATTGGCGCCCATGCCGGCCAGGCGTTGGAATAGCTCCGGAAACCGCAGGTCATAGCAGATCGCAAGGCCCAGACGGAAGTCACCTACGTCGACCGTGCTGACTTCCGAGCCTGCCGCGACGGCGTCAGATTCTCCATACCGAAGGCCGTCGGGCGTAAAGATGTCGAACATGTGAATCTTGCGATAGCGCGCGATTTCTTTCCCGTGCGGGTCGAAGACCACGGTGGTGTTGTACACGCGGTCTTCTCCAGGAACTTTTTCATAGAAGCTGCCGGAATGCACATAGATGCCGTATTCAGTGGCCATGCGTGCGCATAGCCGATAGGCGGGACCGTCGGCGTGCGCTTCGCCAGCCGCGACCTTGTCGGCTACGCTGCCGCCTGCCCAATCAAAGTGTTCGGGAAAGACGACCATGTCCGGCGCGTCTTGCATGACGGCGGCACGCGTCAGCCGCTCCGCCAGGGCGAGGTTGGCCGCCTTGTCGGAAACGGAGTTCATCTGGATTACGGATATTTTCATTAGAGGTTCTCTTTATTGCCACGCGATCCGCTTGTCGACGGATTCGCAATACGTTGCCGCGACGTCGCGCGCCAGGGCGGCGACTGCTCTGGCCAGGCCTTGGCCTTGATCGCGCAGGAAGACGGCCTGGTAGTTCACCGAAACGAAGGGGTGTTTTAGTTTGATCGGCACGAGTTCGCCCGTCGCAAGCTCGCGCAGGACGATGGCTTCCGGGACCGCTGCCACACCGATTCCCGAGGTGGCAAGCTGCAGATTGGTCGGAACGGCTTGAGAGACATGAATGATCTGAGGCCGGATGCCGCAGCCTTCAAAGTATCTGTCGAGCCTGGCCTGCGATCGGGTGCCGGGCGGATATCCGATGATGGGATATCTGGCGAGGTCCTCTGGCATGGCGTCGATCAAGTCGATGCCCAACTTCGGACTGGCCACGAAGATCATCGCGAAGGAACACAGCGGTACCAATTCGAAGCGCTCATGCACGGCTTCATTGTCCGCACCCAGCACCAGATCGACTCGTCCGATCTCCAGTTCCTTCAGCAATTTTTCGGTCAGTTCGGTTTTGAGACTGATCGAGATGCCGGGGTAGCCTCTACGCAACGTGTCCACGAGCCCGGGAAGAATGGTCGGGATCAAGGTGCTCGTCATGCCGATGCGCAACGAGCCGGACAGTTTGCTCGAGTCCAGCATGCAAGCGCGCAGCGACTGGTGAGCGTTGACAATGCGCTGGGCATGTTCCAGGAACGTGAGCCCCGCGGAGGTCGGTTCGAAGCCGTCGCCTCCGCGAGTGAAAAGGCAAGCGCCAAGATCCTGCTCGAGGTTGGCGATTCGGCTGGAGACAGCGGCCTGGGTCAAGCAGAGCTTTTCCGCAGTCGCTTTGATGCTCTTTAGCTTCGCCAGCCAAAGTGCCGTTTCAAGAAATCGAATATTCATTTAGCATCGCCGACGATATGCCTGCGCTCGACCTTGCCATGATGGGGAGTTCCCCCTCCAGCGTGGTTCTGTGCATGGTCCTGACGTACTTCGTGTCGTCGAAGCCGGTCGCGCAGTGTTGGGTGCAGCGATTATCCCAAAGCACAGCGTCGCCAACGTTCCATTTATGCGTGTAAATGAACCGAGGTTGTTTGGCGAAGTCCTGGAGGAACTTGACCAATGCCTGCCCTTCTTCGGCAGGTAACCCCTCTACGTCGCAGGCCCAGCGACCAATGTAGAGCGAGGTGCGGCCGCTGACCGGGTGCTTGCGCGCCAACGGATGGTAGACATCCGGACGGGCGAGTTTCTCTTCGTCAGTGAGCGGCGCCATCAAGGGATAGTGGGTAGCGTGTAAGTCGATGCGGCTGTAACGCGCGCGCCGTCCGGCGATGAGTGTCTTGATACTCTCGGGCAATGCTTCGTACGCGGCATACATATCGACGAATAGCGTGTCGCCGCGCTCGGGCGGAACCTGCCGTGCGTAGAGAAAAGAGCCAGTATTGGGGATGGCTTTATCTTCGCCATCAGTGTGAAAGCCTTCGCCAGCGCGGCGCAGACCGGCGTCGCCTTCCGCATTGCCCGCAACCGGCTTGGATGGATCGGCCTTGCTGGCGTTCGAGACGACGAACACCTCGGGATAACCATCCAGGTTAAATTTCAGGGGCGTCATGATATGCAACTCGCCCAGACGCCGGCTGAACGCGATATGTTCGGCGGGCGTCATGTCCACGCCGCGGAAACATAGAATCGAATGATCCGTCCAGGCGCGCACGAGCTGACTCAGCTCATCGTCCGTCACTTTTAAGCCGGCCGGGCAGTCCGTGACTTCCGCGCCAAACCCTGTGCTATTGGGTGTTATCTTCACGATCGAACCTCCAGTAAGTGAGGACGATGATGAGATAAGCGGGATACCCTGACAACATTAAAATTTTTGGATTCGGCTTAACTTTTTTTGTAGAGCAATCACCCCCCGCGTGCCTGGCGGCTGTAGCAGTATGCGCGGCCTATCGCTGCACCAACGAAAGGCGCGGTCGTCACCAGAATGATGCGGTTGGGGTTCGAATGCCCCAACCTGACGCCTGTGCCCTTGTTCGGTACGTAGGGTTGCTTTGGCAACTTCATCCACATAGCGCTACGTATGACCAGGATCGGGATTTCCCCGGCGACAATGAAGGCGCAAGATCTAGACACCCGGGGGTGCGCCAAGGAGAGTTGGATGTTTCCCCGAAGCGACAAGAAGCTTTAGTGCGCCAGCATCCTCATTATTTCTGGCCAAGGTCTCTAACACTTCATCGGCGTCAAAACCGGCCATGTGCAGGAAACGCAACCGGCTATCCCTGATGTCGTCGGTTAGCGTTTTGTCCCGCAGCAAGCGCAATGCCACCTCCTTGCCTACCGATGGGTCTGCCTCGACAAGGCCTACTGCAGCCGCTTTATCCGATCGCTCCAATGCTTGCCACAAGGCCACGGACCTGTCCGCGCCAACTAGAAGCAGCCGCTCTCGGATTTCAGCCAGGTTATTGGCCGGGGCGAGATCTGGCTGGAACGTCAATCTAAGTGTCTGATGACGATCTACTCCCCAGGCCAATAATTTTCTCGCCGCCGCAACGCAACTACGCCGTAAGAGCCAGAACAACGCGCCAGGGCCGTCCGCCCCTGCAGTCAAGAGTTTCCGGGCAGCAGCCTCATCCATGCTGAGGGCGAAATGGACGAGCGCGTCTGCACCACTAGACAGGGCTGGAATTATCGTTGTGATGGACAGCTCGGGATCGTCCAGCGCTCGAATTAGCAACCGTGTCGTCAAATCCTCAGCGGTGTGTGACGACAATTCGGTTTGCGCCATTATTGCTGTTTTAAGAGCCACGGCGAACTCGATGTCATTTGCTTTCAAACACCGGATAAGCATCTCGAACGGGTCCATGCCCCCTCTGATCAAATGGTATATGCTGGAATGCAGCTCCGTTGTTGACATCCCTTTCATCACTGCGAGGGGATCTGTCTCCCGTTCGAGCAGCAGCGCGATGTCCAACACTTGTCCTTGCGACGCCGCTTCGGATAGCTGCTCATGTCTTTCGGTGGATGACAGGCTCGCGTAGCGTTGGCGCTGCAGGTGGATTTCTTCCTCAAGCTGTACCCTGAGCGAGTCGGACAGAGGGGCAGCGTTCGCCCCTGCGATGAGCAACAGTTTCATCCGCTGCCGGCAGAGCTCTAAAAACTCCTTTTTTTGCGGAAAACGATCGGCCGCAGAGACTATAAGTAGGATGCCTTCGGCCCTACAACCTGCGCGAATCGCTGTTCTTAGGGCGCTTAGATGAAGGTTGCGCACGAAGGACCGAAGACCGTCGTCGTCATCGAGCAACTTCAGGCGAAGGAGAACGGATATGGCCTCTACGGCGCCGCTCTCGGCCAAACTTTGCCAAGATCTGAAGCGACCCGCCAGAGGCGCCAAGGCTTCCAAAGCGGCGAGATTGTTGTGACGAGCGAAATATAGTATCCCCGCTTCCGTGGGTCCTAAACGCAATGCCGATATCATGCGGCGAAACTTTTCGAGTGCATGGGTCGCATTTTTTTTCGCTAGTGTTATTAGCAGTGGGTCGTACTTCGCACCACTCCGGAGTAGATGTTGCAACTGCTGAGGGTCGTTGCTCAATGCCCACGAGAGCCGCGCTGTATCGTCCAATCCCAGCAAGACTAGCGTCGGCAAACTAAAAAATGTTTTGGTCTTAAGCGAGTAATCTAACGCTTGGGAAGCTGTCGCTCCCTGAGACAAGAGATATGTCACCGCTTTGCCTCTCGCAGCAACGTCCATGTCGAGCTGACTTAGGACCATTGCCAGTGCGGCCGAGGGGCTGCTGTGCGCGTCAGTCAGCACCTTTGCCGTGTCTTCATGGCCATGCGAAACGGCGTAGATGAGTGCGCTGGCGAGGGCGTCGCCATACTTGCCCGTATTCATCCATGCAAGGACTTCTTGAGCGAGACTTTTCTTAATCAGCACCTTATGTGTGAACTGCAGGGCGTCAGCTTTAACCAGCACTTTGATTGTGGCCGTGTACCCGTTTTTAGCGGCATGCTCGAGCGCTTGGAAGCCTTCGTCACGCGCGCCGGCTGTCATGAGTGTTGCGACCAGTCGGGGACGACCTGATTTTGCGGCGAGTAGTAATGCGTCGGACAGACCCTCTTGTACCCCTGCTTCGAGCAAAGCAGGAATTAATACCCGGTCAGGGCTTTGGATCTGCACCGCATGCATGAGAGGCGTGTGGCGGTCTGCGTCCCTGCTGCTTAGCAGCTGATTCACGGAATCGCGAGATAGTTCGGTGAGCAGATACAGTGCGATGGAATTGGCACCGCTTTTGATCGCCAGATGCAGACAATTTTGATCGCCATCGAAGCGATGCCCGGCAATGTTTACAGCGGGATCGGCTAACAGCGTTTTGAACGTCTCCAAGTCATCCGAGCTGATGGCGGCGATTAAAAGCGAATGAATATGCTGGTCGTCAGCGTTCGTGTCCGAGAAATCAAGCACTCCCGTTGTGCCGGAGGCCGACATCGCAAGCGCGCGATCAATGTGCGACATTAATAGTTCCTTAGCGTTGAGAATGATGGCGTATCGAAAACGCGTGCTGCGCGCTTGACACTGCCGTCAATCAGACAATGGCGTAAGGAAGTTTTTTCGGTGGACGGTCAAAAGCAGACTTGCAGAACCTGCCGTTTGCTGTCGTTCTAATATCGCCAGCTCACTTTCAACGATCCTCCATGACTTTGCACACGGCTTGAATACAGCCCGTCATACTGCAGGCGCACATCGAACGCCTCGCCTCCGAATATCTGCATCCCGGCAGTGACTCGGCCGAAGCTGCGGCCTGACTCCAGCGTGGCCTTTGCCGCGCGGCTGCCGTCCGGGGCGGCTTCGAGCCGGGCGTAGCTGTCCCAGTGGTCTGTGCTGGTCAAACTCAGGCCGACGTGCAGATACGGTCGCAGCACGTGTTTGCCGTTCAGATCGACGCGACCGCCAATTTCGATGCCCGGAGTCAGTATCGCCGCCCATTTATCAGCGGATTCGTAGTGGAGATTCAACGCGCCGGCGCCCTGCTCGGAATACGAGGGCATTCGGGTGTAGATCAGATCCACGTCGACCATGGGCTTGATATAGGCTTGGTTCATCGCATGGGTGTACGCCACCCGTAATCGTTGCCCCAGCGAGAACACATCGGGTGAGCTTTTCGCGCTGAGATCCCCGTGTGCGGTCGAAGAGATGCGACGGCTGCTGTCGTAGCTGGCATAACTGCCGGTCAGCGTGCCCGCTATCGTCCAGGGGCCGGATTCATGTTTTAGCGTCGCCCCCAGGTAGGCGGTGTGACCGCTGAGCTTTTGGCGGCCGTCGTCGGCACGGATATGGCCGTTCTCGTATGCCGCCGACACGCCCACGAACCACTTTGACGCAAGCTGTTGCTGTACGCCAAGCTGATAGGTCACGCCGCTGGCATCGAACGATGACGTGCCATGGCTGCCGTCGACATGGGTGCTGCGGGTTGCGATGTTGCCCCACACGCAAGGCGACTCACTCAGTCGCAGGTCGGCGCTTTGGAACTGAGGGCAGCTTTGCATGGAGCTGGCAAAGCGTGCCATGTCCGCCTGTTTCAGCGCGGCGGGTGCCGCGGAAATGCCGGGTGCCAGGTTCGCCAAAGCGTCGTTGAAGCTCGAGGCACCCTGCCGGGCGGCGCGATCGAAGCCCGCATAGAGTTCCGCCAAGCGCTCGTCGCTGCCGCGCGCCCAGATGTCCTGCAGGTGGTCACCTAGTTCGCGCAGATTGCTGCCGGCGCCATATTCGCGCGCCAGCGTATCGAAATGCGAGGCGCCCAGTGCCACGGTGGCGTGGCCAGGTGCGTACGTCGTGTTGTAGTCAAACAGCGGCGATGCGCCGCGCGGTGTGCTGGCCGGATTGATCAACGTCGACTCCAAGAACACCACGGGCCGTTCAGGCATCAGGCGGCTGCTCTGGATGTTCAGGGTGCCGCCGAGGGTGGCCTGGCCATCGACCCGCAGCACGTCGGTTGTTTGATCGACGAAGTCGGCCCCAATTTGCAGCAGGCCGTTTGGGGTTTGATTGAAGTCCCCAGTGATATGGGTGCGCGCCGCGCCTTGGGACTGACCCACCAGAAATTGGCCGTGATTGTTGACCCGGCCATCGATGGTGTCTGCATTGAGGACCTGACCATGATTTTCCAGTGTGCCCGGCCCGTTGCGTCCGTTCAGATACTGGTTGCCTTGCACGCTGCCGTGATTGGTGAAAACCACCGGTTGCAAAGCCGTGTTGTTGATGGCGGTCGGCGCCGATAGCGATGCGCCCGAGGAGAGGGTGACCGTGTTGGATTGCGCGGTGCCGTCGATCCATACCCCGCCGCCCGTCGGGGCCGTCGCGGACACATCGCCGTTGATGAGAACGCTGACGGTATTGTTGTTGCTGATGTTGCCGTCGCTTTGAGCGAAGATCGCGTACGCGTTGTTGCCGCTCACGCTGAGTTTGCCATTTTGCCCGATCGAGACGTTGCCGGCCGTGCTGCCCCCGGCGCCCGCTGCGGTATGGTCGTAGGCCGAACCCGCATAGCTGCCCACGCTGTCGCCGGCCAGCCCGCCGCCATCGGCGATCGATTGGGCGATGATGCCGAATGCGCCATCGCCGGTGGTACTCAGCGTGCCGGTGTACTGCAGTACCACTTCGCCGCCGGTGCTCGCACCGCCACGCGGTTCCTTGAGCGGCGTGCCGTTCCATTGGGGCGTCAAAACGCCGTTTGCCGTATACCCGGCGATGCCGCCTCCACCGCCTATGGATTGCAATACGATGCCGTGCGAGCCCGTGCCGGTCGTCGCGATCACGGCCGGATTAGGCGAATTGGCCTGACTGCCGAAGTTGCCGATCGTGATGCTCAGCGTGTCGCCAGCCAGGCCCTGGCCCGTGGGACTGCCGCCGATGGCCACCTGGGCGACATTGCTTGCCGCGCCCGAGGCGACGATGCCGCCGCCGCCGCCGATGCTCTGTGCCACCAGACCGAATGCATGCTCGCCACTGGTATGCACGTTCAGCCAGGCTTCCACGCCGATCGGCCCGCCAGAACTGCTCGATACGGGTGACGCGATGCCGCTGTTGTAGGCCCCGCCGCCGCCGCCCAGAGTGAGGGTGAAATTCGGCGTAGCGCCACCGTCCGAAATGTCTAGCGAGGCCACACTGGCGGTGCCGCCTCCTCCGCCTATCGATTGCAGCACGATACCGTGCGAATTGAATCCGGCGGTGTTTACCGATAACACGCTGGCACTGCTGCCATTGCCCGTGGTGATCTGACCCCCGGAGCCCCCGTTGGGTGTGGCGCCGCTCGCGCCCAGCGTGACACTAGACGTGGAATTGCCGGACTGGGCCGTATTGGCTGACCCGTCGGCCCCCTGCCCGCCGCCTCCGCCGATGCTTTGCGCGAGCAGGCCATAGGCCACGTCCCCCGTGGTCGAGATCGCCCCCCGGTTCATGGTCCCATCGCCCTGTAGATCC
>NZ_WSJA01000031.1:0-1198 GCF_009763235.1 Bordetella sp. 15P40C-2 | reverse complement strand
CTGACCTGCCCCCGGATTTAGTACGGCACCGACATAGAGTCCAGGGGTAAAAAACCTTCTTTCTGATGAGCCTGCACGAATTGCGCCGGGGTTAAGTATCCGAGCGCACTGTGGGGCCGATCGGTGTTGTACTCGACCCGCCAGTTCTCGATCAAGTCCTTGGCCTGTCGCAGGGACAAGAACCAATGCTCGTTAAGGCATTCGTCGCGGAACTTGCCGTTGAAACTTTCGATATAAGCGTTCTCCACAGGCTTGCCCGGCCGAATAAACGACAGCTTTACGCCGGCTTGGTAAGCCCAGGCATCCAAGGCTCTTCCGGCAAACTCCGGCCCATTGTCCACGGTAATAGAACGCGGCAGGCCACGCATTTCAGCCAGCCGTTGCAGCACCTTGGCAACACGCACTCCCGGCAACGACGTATCGACCTCGATGGCCAGGCATTCGCGAGTGTAGTCATCGACGATGTTCAAACAACGGAACCGGCGACCATAGGCCAGTCCGTCGGCCACAAAGTCCATTGACCAACTTTGATTCGGGGCAGTTGCCGCTGGGCGAACTACGCGCTCAGTCGCCGCGATGCGCTTACGCTTGCGTTTGCGCACGCTCAAACCTGCCAAGCTGTACAGCCGCCAGACACGCTTATGATTTGCTTGCCAGCCTTCGCGCCGTAAGAGCACATGGATCCTTCGATAGCCGTAGCGTCGTTTGACCACTGCCATCTCTTTCATGCGCTCGGTCAGCTCAGCATCGCCTGTGCGCGCGCTCTCGTAGGCAAACAACGAACGCGAAATTCCTACCAGCCCGCAGGCCCGGGTAACACCCATGCCGCGCTCGGCCATCAATGTCCTGACCGCCTCGCGCTTGGCCTGCGGGCTGACTACTTTCGGCTTAGCAGATCCTGAAGCGCCGCCTTGTCCAGCATCGACTCGGCCAACAGCTTCTTGAGCCTATTGTTCTCCTGCTCCAGCTCCTTGAGCCGCTGAGCGTCCGACACCGTCATGCCACCGAACTTCGCCTTCCAGTTGTAGTACGTTGCCTCGGAGATACCGTGCTTGCGACACAGTTCTGCCGGCTTTGCTCCTGCGTCCGCTTCCTTGAGCACGCCGATGATCTGTTCTTCCGTGAATCGCTTCTTCATTGCCGTTCCTTTATGAACGGACTCTACAACAATTTCGTACTAATTACGGGGAGCAGGTCA
>NZ_WSJA01000030.1:0-1410 GCF_009763235.1 Bordetella sp. 15P40C-2 | reverse complement strand
CTTCTACAACCATCGGCGCCCACACCAAGCCCTGGACATGAAAACCCCGGCTGAAGCATTCGCATTAGCCGCTTGAGCTGAGCAGGAACCGCTGGGTCATTACACACTGGCGCTGGTGGATGTGCGCACACTGGATCACGTCGTTGTCGCCGCTAGCGACACCACGTCCTTTGCCGAACGCGGCCTGATCTGATCCTGGGGGCTTCGGCCCCTTTTTTGCTTCGATTTTTACTTTAGATCTGAGAGTGGTTGGACATTCATGTCCAATAATACGTAACTCCTGAAATCTGCCGTTAATAGTTAATTAACGCTGCAGAATTTTTAACGCAATGACTAATTCTGTAGGGGGCAGTTTTTTAGAGCTCTTATAAAATCACTTAATAAATTTAATAAAGATCGGTTCAGGTGCTTCCTGGCCGAGAAGCCTCTTCTTTCGTTCCTTGTTTCGGTCTTTGATTGCCGACTTTCTTGCCCCTCGAAACACGGGGGTATAAAGTGCCCAACAACTGCTCTCTGGTGTTTTGTTACTCACTCGCGCATCCATCGAGGTCTTTGCAATCATCAAGCATCGCCAAAACTCCTCGGCCGAGGGAGCGTTCCACATGCGATCAACCCAATGCTGCGTCCATATGGCATTTTCCTGTTCTATCAACGCATGCTTGGCGGCTTGACCAGCTAGGCCCTTATCACCCTCGTGTTCGCGTATTGTTTTAGCGAACATATCCGACTGGATTGAGTAACCAGCAATCGTGATTGTATATGTCTGATCCAGACTATCTTCGCTCGACGCTAGCTGAAGAACGATAGACTTGATGAAGTCAGCCGCGCCAAAGCGTTCGGCTGCCAGAACCTCCCGAGCAAGGATCTCATCATTTTCAGAACCCATGATCCGTTGACGCCACATTGCCTCAATTGGCTTAGATACTTCGCTTCCCCAAATCGCCTGATGCTCAAGCTGACCTGCTCGGATTTTTCACACCACCGGGATTTGGAATCTAGCTTCGGTTGGTAACCTTGATGCAGCGACCTGGGCGGCCTGCTGCGGTGTCAAATAGCCCAGACTGGAGTGCGGCCTGACGGTGTTGTAATGCTGGCGCCAGTCCTCGATCACGATGCGTGCCTCGGTCCGGTTGCGGAACCACTCCATGTTCAGGCACTCGTCGCGCAGCTTACCGTTAAAACTCTCGGTCGTGCCGTTCTGCCAGGGCTTGCCTGGGTCGATCAACGCTGTCTCGATGCCCTGATCCACAATCCATTGCAGCAAGGCATGCGAGACGAATTCCGGGCCATTGTCCGAGCGCAGGTATGTAATGACCCAGCGGTTCCTGCTCAGCTCAAGCGGCTAATGCGAATGCTTCAGCCGGGGTTTTCATGTCCAGGGCTTGGTGTGGGCGCCGATGGTTGTAGAAG
>NZ_WSJA01000029.1:0-127312 GCF_009763235.1 Bordetella sp. 15P40C-2 | reverse complement strand
AAATTTTGAGAATTACCGCATGAGAGTCTTGGCTCAGTGCGGTTGGAACGGTGTGATTAACCGGGTCTGATGAATGCTCATCCCCCGTTTATGGGGTAGAGCCTATTGCTATGTACTTGGTGCCGGTGAAAGGAATCGAACCCTCGACCTTCTCATTACAAGTGAGCTGCTCTACCAACTGAGCTACACCGGCAGTCGCGCTGTCATCGCGGTGATGACGGGCGAAGGGTTTGCATTGTATCGGAATCTCGCGCGATGTATAGACATCGCGCGTCGATAATCAGACTGACTGGCACCGCGTTTTGACCGACGCGCTAAAGGTCAGACGGTCGCCGGGAGCATCCGACGACCGTCCTTTATTTGACGATCGTCAGGCGCGGACGCTTCGGTTCGTCATCATCCGGACCGCCATCGGTGTCGTCAGACGATTCGTTGCTGTCGACCACTGCGGTTTCAGCTGAGGCGGCGGTTTCATCCGCCGTTGGGGCTTCGTAGGGATGCACCTCGAAGCCCATCCCTGCCCCGGTTTCGCGCGCGTAAATCGCGCTGACCGCGGCGACCGGCACCCAGACGTTTTCCGTCACGCCGCTGAAACGGGCTTGGAATTCGATGAACTCGTTGCCCAGGACCAGCTGGTTCGTGGCCAGCGTGCCCACATTCAGCGTGATCTGGCCGTCGCGTACGTGCGCCATCGGCACACGGGTGTGTTCGTCGACCTGCACGGTGATGTACGGCGTATAGCCGTTGTCCGTGCACCATTCGTGCAGCGCACGAATCAGATACGGTTTGGTGGAAGTTTCACCCATGGTCCAGAGCCCTTCGCCGCGATTAGCGACGCATTACCTTTTCGGAAGGCGTCAGTGCTTCGATGTAGGCCGGACGCGAGAAGATGCGTTCGGCGTACTTTTGCAGCGGCGCGGCGTTTTTGGGCAGTTCGATGCCGTAGTGATCCAGGCGCCACAAGAGCGGGGCCACGGCCACGTCGAGCATCGAGAATTCCTCGCCCAGCATGTACTTGTTCTTCAAGAGCAGCGGAGCCAGCTGTGCCAGACGATCGCGGATGTTCTGGCGCGCATTGGCCAGGCGCTTTTCGTCGGGCTTGGCGCTACGGTCTTCCAGGGCGGAGACGTGCACGAACAGCTCTTTCTCGAAGTTGTACAGGAACAGACGGGTGCGCGCGCGCATGACCGGATCGGCCGGCATCAGCTGCGGGTGCGGGAAGCGCTCGTCGATGTATTCGTTGATGATGTTGGACTCGTACAGCACCAGGTCGCGTTCGACCAGGATGGGCACTTGCCCGTACGGGTTCATGACCGAAATGTCTTCGGGTTTGTTGTACAGGTCGATGTCCCGGATTTCAAAGTCCATCCCTTTTTCGAAGAGCACAAAGCGGCAGCGTTGCGAAAACGGGCAGGTGGTTCCGGAATAGAGCACCATCATGGCGGTAAGTCCTTGTATGAAAAGCGAAAGGCCAGCGCGCTAATCTAGCAAACGCTGGCCCCGATTACCAGGGTGGGACAGGCGGGATAAGCGCCCGATCGGGAGCTTGTCGCCGCCCCGAAGTATTGCATAGCCTGCCTTAATGGGGCAGTGACGGATTAGCGCACGTGCTTCCAGTAAGAGGCATTCAAACGCCAGGCTACGACCAGAAATAAACCGAGAAACAGCAACACCCACACACCAAGCTGCTTGCGGTACAGCTGATGGGGTTCGGCCATCCAGGACAGGAATGCGGTTAAATCGGCCACGCCATTGTCAAAACTGGCGACCTTGGTCGGGTCCAGCGCTTTGAATTTAGCCTCAAGTGTAGCGTGTCCGTGGAAATTCGCGACAGGTTCGGTTTTGACCTGCGCGTAGCCTTGGTCGTCGTAGGTGGTCGTGACGCGTTCCCAGGAGCCGTCTTGCGCCTCGTGCATGGCGACGGTGGTGAGTTCGCGCGGACCCTGGAGCTGCCAGAAAACGTGCGGCATCCCGACGTTGGGGAAGACGAGGTTGTTCCAGCCGGTCGCCTTGGAGGTGTCGCGGTAGAACGTGCGCATATAGGTATAGATGTAATCGGCGCCGGTGGGCCCGGCGTTGATCGATTTGGCGCGCGCGATGATCGACAGGTCAGGCGGTATGGTACCGAACCATTTCTTGGCGTCCGCTGGCGTCATCGCAATCGTCATCAGATCCCCGACTTTCTCGCCGGTAAACAGCAGGTTTTCGCGGATCTGCTCGTCTGTCAGGCCGATTTCGGTCAGCTTGTTGTAGCGCATGGACGAGGCGCTATGACAGTTCAGGCAGTAGTTGACGAACAATTTGGCGCCGTTTTGCAGGGCCGCGAGGTCGTTGACCCGGTTGGGCGCGGTATCCAGGGGGTAGCCGCCCTCGGCGGCATAGGCGCCGGTGCACGCAAAGAGTAACGCGGCGGCGCCAATCAGCTTCTTGATCATGGTCATTCCGTCAGGGCTCCGAGGGTCAATGGGCATGGAACGTCACGCGGTCCGGCACGGGCTTGAAGGTGCCCAGGCGGCTCCAGATCGGCATCAGGAAGAAAAAGCCCAGGTAGATGAGCGTGCCAATCTGCGACAGGAGGTTGAACGTGTCGTTTGGCGGCTGCGTGCCTAGATAACCCAGCATCAGGAAGTTGACGATGAAGATCCCATACAGCCATTTGTGCCACGTGGGGCGATACCGGATCGATTTGACCGGGGAATGATCCAGCCAGGGCAGGAAGAACAGGATCACCACCGCGCCGCCCATGGCGACCACGCCCCAGAACTTGGCGTCGATCGTGCGCAGCAGCACGGCCACGACGATCAGCACGGCGGGGATGGCGATGCGCAGGAAACCGCGCAGGTTGCTCTTGACCAGCAGGCCGATGGCACCCAGAACCGCGCCGGCGGCCAGGATCCAGGTGAATTCCTCGGTGGTCGCGCGCAGCATTGAGTAGAACGGCGTGAAATACCAGACCGGCGCGATATGCGGCGGGGTCTTCAGCGGATCGGCGGGGATGAAGTTGTTGTATTCCAGGAAGTACCCGCCCATTTCTGGGGCAAAGAACACAATGGCCGCGAAGACGATCAAGAACCCCGCGACACCCATGATGTCATGCACGGTGTAGAACGGATGGAACGGAATCGCGTCCTTGGGACGGCCGTATTTGTCCTTGGGGCCTTGCTTGACCTCGATGCCGTCCGGGTTGTTGGAGCCGACTTCGTGCAGCGCCACCAGGTGAGCCGCGACCAGACCGATCAGCACCAGCGGGATCGCGATCACGTGAAACGCGAAGAAGCGGTTGAGCGTGGCGTCCGACACGACGTAGTCGCCGCGAATCCAGATGGACAGTTCCGGGCCGATAAAGGGAATGGCCGAGAAGAGGTTCACGATCACCTGTGCGCCCCAGTAGGACATCTGGCCCCAGGGCAGCAGATAGCCGAAGAAGGCCTCGCCCATCAGGCACAGGAAAATCGCAACGCCGAAGATCCACACCAGTTCGCGCGGCTTGCGATAGGAGCCGTAGAAGAGCCCGCGCAACATGTGCAGGTAGACCACGACAAAGAACATCGACGCGCCGGTGGAGTGCATATAGCGCACGAGCCAACCCCATGGCACTTCGCGCATGATGTATTCAACCGATTGGAAAGCCCGTTCGGCGTCGGGCTTGTAGTGCATGACTAGGAAGATCCCGGTCACGATCTGGATGACCAGTACCAACAGCGCCAGCGAGCCGAAGAAATACCAAAAATTGAAATTCTTAGGCGCGTAGTACTCGGACAGATGCGCCTTCCATGTGGAGGAAGCCGGAAATCTCCGGTCCAGCCAACCCAGCAATCCTGTTGTCTCGACAATCTTTTCGCCAGCCATGCATGGCTCCTTCTATACAGGGCGTATTGTGCTTAGTCGGGAGAGCTTAACGCGCGGGGAGCGCATCAAGCTTTGTTGTCTTCGTCTACCCCGACGATGATGCGGGTGTCGCTCAGGTATTGATATGGAGGAACTTCGAGGTTGTCGGGCGCGGGCTTGTTTTTGTAGACGCGTCCGGCGAGATCGAAGGTAGAGCCGTGGCAGGGGCACAGGAAACCGCCCTGCCAGGAGGATGGCAGACCACCGCCACCGCCTTTTTCGAAGTGTGCGGTGGGCGAGCAGCCCAGGTGCGTACAGATACCGACGCAGACGAACAGGTCCGGTTCGCGCGAGCGGTATTCGTTCTTGGCGTATTCGGGGGTGTAGCCGGGCCGCTCGGATTCGGGGTCGGCGAGATAGGGGTCTTGCTGTTTGATGCCGGCTAGCTGGGCGTCGTCGCGACGCAAAATCCAGACCGGTTTACCGCGCCACTCGACGGTGCGCATCTGGCCGGGAGCGAGATCAGCGACGTCGACTTCAACGGGAGCGCCAGCGGCGCGGGCCTTTTCGGATGGGGCAAAGGTACTGACAAACGGGACGGCTGCTGCCACTCCGGCTACACCGCCCACCGCACAGGCCGTCGTGACCCACATGCGGCGCGAAGGATCTGGTGGCAGACTTGGATTTACCGCACCTTCATCATCATCATGCAACAGCGTATCCTGACTCATCTTCCCATCCTCAGTGATACGGGCTTGTTCCTTGCTAGCGATAGGCTGGCAGGCGACCCGCATCTGTTGTGTGAAACATGTAACAGTGCTGCAACCGCGTATTATAACGCCTGCCCGCTTCAGGGCGTATGACGAAAGGGAGTGCTCATGAGCAAAGCATCTGGTTTCCTAAAAGAGTTTCGTGATTTCGCCGTGAAAGGCAATGCGTTCGATCTGGCCGTTGGTGTCATTATCGGCGCCGCGTTTAGCAAGATCGTTGATTCGGTCGTAAAAGACCTGATCATGCCACTGGTGAACTTCGTGTTGGGCGGTTCGGTGGATTTTTCCAACAAGTTCCTGGTGTTGTCCGTGCCCGAGGGCTATACCGGCCCGATGACTTATGCCGATCTGACTCAAGCGGGCGCGATTGTGTTTGCCTGGGGCAACTTCCTGACCATTCTCATTAATTTCATTCTGCTGGCCTTTGTCGTGTTCATGATCATCAAGGTGATCAACTCGGCGCGTCGCAAGCATGAAGAAGAACCTGCCGCCCCGGCCGCCCCGCCGGAAGATGTGGCGTTGCTGCGCGAGATCCGCGATTTGTTGAAGCGGTAAATCTGCGCAGCGGATGCGTCGTCAGACCGGGTTGTCGATATCGATGAATTCAACCCGGATGCCGAACTCGCGCGCGACGGCTTCGCCTAGCGCCTGTACACCATAGCGTTCGGTCGCGTGATGGCCTGCGCCGATAAAGCCGGTGCCGGTTTCGCGCGCGAGGTGAAAGGTCGGCTCGGAGGCTTCGCCCGTGATGTAGGCGTCGGCGCCGGCGTCGATGGCATCGCCCAGCATGCCCTGCGCGCCACCCGTGCACCATGCGATGCGGCGCAAGGGCTGTTCAGGATCACCGATCACGAGTGGCGTGCGTCCTAGTCTTTCTTGCGTGCGCGCGGCCAATGCGCCCAACGTGGGCAGATCCGGCGCGTTGCCTAACCACACGAGGTCGCCATGACCGCAAGTGAGGGGCTTGCCTTGATCGTCGCGTTCCGGGGTGAGGCCCAGCACGCGGGCGAGTTGCGCGTTGTTGCCCCATTCAGGATGCGCATCCAACGGCAGGTGATAGGCGTAAAGATTCAGATCGTGTTGCAGGGCGAGCGCCAGGCGGGTACGGCGCGTGCCACGCACACGTGGGTCTTCGTTTTTCCAGAACCATCCGTGATGCACCAGGATGGCATCGGCGCCGCGTTCGATGGCCGCGCGCAGCAATGCCTCGGAGGCGGTGACTCCGGTGATAATGTGGCCTACGCGCGGTTTGCCTTCGACCTGGAGACCGTTCGGACAGTAGTCTTTGAATCGCGGCGCTTGCAGCGTGGCGTCGAGCCAGGCAGTCAGTTCGCGGGTGTCGATGGTTTTCATTGTCTTACCTTGTCAGGATCATGCGTCGCTATTGGCTGATATTCGCTCAGGCCGTCACGGTGTGTCTGGCCATTTTATTCGTCGTGACGACGTTGCGACCTGACTGGCTGCGCTTATCCACTTATGCGCCATCGTCTGGCCCAAGCGCGCCGCCGCCCGTTGCCGCTGATGCCGGTAACGGGGCGCAAGCCGATGCCAATTCCAATGCGGACGCCCGCCCTGCCCTGATTCCCGGCGTTGTGTCTTATGCGCCAGCCGTGGCGCGCGCCGCGCCGTCGGTGGTGAATGTGTACACCAGCAAGCATGTGAATGTGCCGGTGGTGCCGTTGCCCGATGATCCGATGCTCAAGCAACTGCTTGGCCAGATGCCTGGCATCTCGCGCAATCAGCCTACCAGCAGCCTCGGTTCGGGCGTGATCGTCAGCCCCGAAGGCTATGTGCTGACCAACTATCACGTCGTGGAGGCCGCCGATGCGATCGAGGTGGCACTGACGGATGGTCGGGCGGGGACGGCCAAGGTGGTCGGTGCGGATCCGGAGACTGATTTAGCGGTGCTGAAACTCGCCGATGAGCTGCGACCCTTTCCCGTGGCGGCTTTTGCCACGGATCTGCGCTTGCAGGTGGGGGATGTGGTGCTGGCCATCGGCAACCCCTTCGGTGTGGGGCAGACGACCACTCAGGGCATTGTGTCGGCCTTGGGGCGCACGGGCCTGGGCATTAATACGTACGAAAATTTCATTCAGACGGATGCGGCGATTAACCCGGGCAACTCGGGCGGCGCATTGATCGATACGCAAGGCAATTTGGTGGGGATTAACGCGGCGATCTATTCCGAGACGGGCGGCTCGCTGGGGATCGGTTTTGCGATTCCCGTGGATACCGCGCGCAAGATCATGGAAGAGATCATCAAGTCCGGCGGTGTGCGGCGTGGCTGGCTGGGCATCGAGCCGCAGGACATCACGCCGGATCTGGCGCGTGCGTTCGGCCTGTCCGCGAATACGCGCGGCGTCATCATCGCGGGCGTGATGCGCGATGGCCCGGCGGCAAAAGGCGGCCTGCGCGTCGGCGATATCGTGAAGTCGATTGATGGCGTCGAGGTCAGTGACACGATGACCATGCTGCGTCTGATCGCGGCGCTGCCGCCCGGCGAAAAAGCCACCGTGCGTGTACGGCGCAGCGGCAAGCCGCGAGAGCTGACGGTAACGATCGGGACGCGGCCGATGTTGCCGCGGTCATAGCTCGCGCAGCCCACTGCACCTGAACTTGCCCTGCCTCAGGGCTGTTCGGTCAGACTGTTAGCTTCGTCGGCTTCGGCGCGGCTGTTAGGCGTGACCATGCGAGCAATGAGCAGCCCGACCTCGTACAACAGACACAGCGGGACAGCCAGCATGAATTGGCTCACCACATCGGGCGGCGTTACCACGGCGGCGATGACGAATGCGCCCACGACCACATAGCCACGCGCGGCGCGCAGTTTTTGCAGTTCGACGATGCCTGTTTTCACGAGCAGCACGACGGCGACCGGGACTTCAAAGGTGATGCCGAAGGCCAGGAACATCGTCATGACGAAGCTCAGATAGGCCTCAATGTCCGGCGCGGGCGTGATCGACTGCGGCGCGAAACTCGCGATGAAGTGAAAGACCGTGCGGAAAACAAAGAAATAGCAAAACGCCATGCCCAAGATAAAGAGCAGCGTGCTCGATACGATCAATGGCAGCGCCAGGCGTTTTTCATGGCGGTACAGTCCCGGCGCGACAAAGGCCCACGCCTGATAGAGCACAACCGGCAGCGCGATGATGAACGCGGCCATGAGCGTGACTTTGACAGGCACCATGAACGGCGTGATCACGCCGGTGGCGATCATACGGGTGCCCTGCGGCAGCGAGGCCAACATGGGCTGGGCCAGCACGTCATAAATGACCGAAGCACCCGGGTAGAGAAACAGCACCACGAACACCACGAGTACGGTGATCACGGCCTTCATGAGCCGGCTGCGCAGCTCGACCAGGTGCGAAATGAAAGTTTCCTGCGGCTGATCCTGGTCCAGATCGTCGTGCTGGGCGTTCTGAGTCACGGCGTGGTCGGCGTTTTAGGTTGCTGGGGAGGCGTCACCGGCTCGGCGGGCACGGATGCGCTGGAGGCCGGGGGTGGGTTGTCAGCGGGTGCGGATGGCGTGGACGCTGTGGGAGCAGCGGAGGCTTCAACCGCCGCAGCGGTTGCCGGCGTTGCAGACGAGGTCGCTTCGGCGTCCTTTTTGATATCCGCGAAGGCTTTGTTTGCCTCGGATGCCGTCGTGTCCAGCTCGCTGCGTATGGTCGTTTCCGTCTCGCGCAACGAGGTTTTCACGTTGTGCGCGGCTTCGTCCATTTCGCTCTTGAACTTGCGCAGTTCGTCGAGCTCGATTTCGCGGCGGATATCGCTTTTGACGTCACTGACGTAGCGTTGCGCGCGACCGAGCAAATGCCCGATGGTACGCGCCACTTTGGGCAGACGTTCTGGCCCGATGACGATCAGCGCGATAACGCCGATCACCATCATCTCCGTGAAACTGACATCAAACATGCGACATCTGCTCGCTTAAAAACATAGCACTAGGAAATCGCGGTCGAGGCGGCGCCAATGCCAGGCATCGCGTCGACCGCATTCAACCGCGTCACGCCAATCAGGAGTGATGCTTTTCCTTGGTCTGCACGTCGATGGTGTCGTCGGCCACTTTGTTCTGCGTGACTTGCTCGGGCTTGTCGCTGTTGGCGTCTTTCATGCCTTCTTTGAAGCCTTTGACCGCGCCGCCGAGGTCGCTGCCGATGTTGCGCAGTTTCTTGGTACCGAAGATGAGTGCAACGATGACCAGGACAACCAACCAATGCCAGATACTGAAGCTACCCATGATGATGAATCTCCGGGGTTATGCGTTGGGCGCCGTGCGACCCTGCCAGGGACGCGGGCCGCCGAGGATATGGAAATGCAAATGCGGGACTTCCTGGCCGCCATGCGCGCCCGAGTTGGCGACTAAGCGGAACCCGCCTTCGGGTCCCGGCTGACAACCATTCTCGGCCGCCAGTCGGGTAGCCAATACTGTCATTCTACCCAACCAGCCGGCGTCCTCGGGCGTGACATCCTGCAGCGAGACCAAGTGGTGCTTGGGGATAACCAGCAGATGCACCGGCGCGGCCGGATTGATGTCATGAAAGGCCAGGAATTCTTCGTCCTCGTAGACTTTCTTCGAGGGGATTTCGCCGCGGACGATTTTGCAGAAAATACAGTTGTCGCTCATGGTGGCTCCGGACTCAGGATGCAGGGCGGCGCGCTTTTTCTTCCAACCCGGACAGCCCTTCGCGTCGTGCCAGCTCGGCCAGCACGTCTTCGGGGCGCAGGTTGAAGTGCGTCAGCGCAACGAGGCAATGAAACCATAGATCGGCCGTCTCGCTGACGATGCGCTCGGGCGTGCCGTCTTTGGCAGCCATGACCAGTTCGGTGGCTTCCTCGCCGATCTTTTTCAGAAACGAATCGGGGCCCTTGGCGAGCAGCTTGGCCACGTACGAGGACGCGGGATCGCCGCCGTTTTCCGGGCGTCGCGTCTCGAGCGTATCGGCGATGCGCGCCAGCGTGTCGGCGCCGTGTTCGGGAGTGCTCATTTGTAGATGTGCTCCGGGTCTTTCAGGACGGGGTCCACGCTCACCCAGGTGGCGCTGTCGGTCTGCCCTTCGAGGCGGCGAAAGAAACAGCTGGCGCGGCCCGTGTGGCAGGCGATGCCGCCTTCCTGGTGAACCTTCAGCAAAATCACGTCGCCGTCGCAATCCAGGCGCAGCTCGTGCACGGTCTGGGTATGGCCGGATTCTTCGCCTTTGCGCCAGAGGCGCTGGCGCGAACGCGAAAAGTACACCGCGCGGCCGGTGGCGGCGGTCTCGGACAGGGCTTCTTGGTTCATCCAGGCCACCATCAGGATCTCGCCGGTTTCGGCGTCCTGAGCGATGGCGGGAATCAGGCCGTTGGCGTCAAAGACGACGTCGGCCATCCAGGCGGGTTGTGATGTCATGGGTGCAGTCTAATCCAGTCTGACGGAGATGCCCTGATTCGCCATGAACGTCTTGCATTCCCGCACAGTGTGTTGGCCGAAATGGAAGATGCTCGCGGCCAGCACGGCGCTGGCGCGTCCGGCGGTCACGCCATCGGCCAAGTGCTGCAGGCTGCCGACGCCGCCCGAGGCGATCACCGGCACCGGCACCGCATCGGACACGCTGCGCGTCAGTTCGATGTCAAAGCCGGATTTCGTGCCGTCGCGGTCCATGCTGGTCAGCAGGATTTCGCCCGCGCCATAAGCGGCCATTTTGCGCGCCCATTCGACGGCGTCCAGGCCCGTGGGTTTGCGGCCGCCGTGGGTAAAGACTTCCCAACGCGGCGGTTCACCGGGCGCGGAAACGCGGCGCGCGTCGATGGCGACCACGATGCACTGCGAGCCGTGATAATCGGCAGCGGCGCGCACCAATTCGGGGTTCGCGACCGCGGCGCTATTGATGCTGATTTTGTCCGCACCCGCATTGAGCAGGCGTTGCACGTCGGAAACCTGACGCACGCCACCGCCCACGGTCAGCGGGATGAAGACCTGCGAGGCGACTTGCTCGATGATGGGCAGAATCAGATCGCGATCGTCGCTGGTGGCCGTGATATCGAGAAATGTCAATTCGTCGGCACCCTGCTCGTCGTAGCGGCGCGCGATCTCGACAGGGTCGCCCGCGTCGGTCAGGTTGACGAAGTTCACGCCTTTGACGACGCGGCCGGCCGTGACGTCCAGGCAGGGGATGATGCGACGCGTGAGCGCGCTGGCCTGACCGGACGCGGCGGGCGTCGTAGGAGCGGCGGAGGGATTTACAACAGTCATGGGCAAAGTTCGTCGGCGCGGGTTTGCGCGGCCTGGAAGTCGAGCGTGCCTTCGTAGATGCTGCGCCCAAGGATGGCGCCTTCCACGCCCTCGCTGGCCACCGCGCACAGCGCCTCGATGTCGGCCATGCCTGCGATGCCGCCCGAGGCGAACACGGGGATGCGGACGTGCTGGGCGAGCTTGACCGTGGCTTCCACGTTCACACCGGACAGCATGCCGTCGCGGCCGATGTCGGTGTAGATGATGGATTCGCAGCCGTAGTCTTCGAATTTCTTGGCCAGATCGAGCACGTCATGGCGGGTGAGCTTGCTCCAGCCATCGGTGGCAATTTTGCCGTCGCGGGCGTCCAGACCGACGATGATGTGGCCGGGGAACGCGCCGCAGGCATCTTGCAGGAAACCGGGGTTTTTCACGGCCGCCGTGCCGATGATGACGTAGGAAATGCCAGCGTCCAGGTAGGCTTCGATGGTGTCCAGATCGCGGATACCGCCGCCGATCTGCACGGGGATTTCGTCACCGACGGCTTCCAGGATGGCCTTGATGGGCGCGTTGTTCTTCGGCTTGCCGGCGACGGCGCCATTGAGGTCGACCAGATGCAGGCGCCGCGCGCCCAGGTCGAGCCAGTGCGAGGCCATCTCGGCGGGTTCTTCGGAGAATACCGTGGCGTCGTCGAGGTCTCCCTGGCGCAGGCGTACGCAGCGCCCGTCTTTGAGATCGATGGCGGGGATCAGCAGCATGGTCTATAGCGAGCTTGAATAAGTTGAGTAAAAAATGTCCCGCGCGAGGCGCGTACGGAATTAAGGCTGCCAGTCTACAAAATTGCGGTACAGGCGCAAACCGTGGGTTGCGCTCTTCTCGGGGTGAAACTGCACCGCGAAGATGTTATCCCTTGCAACTGCACAGGTAAATGTAACGCCGTAGTCGGTTTCCCCTATGGTCAACGACGGATCGGCGGGGGCGGCATAGTAGCTGTGGACGAAATAAAAGTGCGTCCCGTCGGGGATGCCATCCCAGAGCGCATGGGCGCGGGTTTGACGCACGGCGTTCCAACCCATGTGCGGCACCTTCAGGCGTTCCACGCCGTCAGCCGGCACCGTCCCGTCGGCGAATTGTTCGCCCGCGAAACGGCGCACCGTCCCCGGAAATAAAGCGAGGCACGAGGTGTTGCCCTCTTCGCTGGTCTCGAACAGCATTTGCTCACCCACGCACACCCCCAACAAGGGCTTGGCGGCGGCAGCACGCAGCACGGCTTCACGCAGTCCGGATTCATTGAGCGTGCGCATGCAATCGGCCATGGCGCCTTGGCCAGGGAATACGACACGGTCGGCCGCGTCGATCTCGGCGGCGCGATTACACACGCGGATGTCGGCGTCAGGCGCGGCGAAGCGCAGGGCGCGGGCCACGGAGTGGAAATTACCCATTCCGTAGTCGACGATGGCAATAGTAGTCACAGATATCTGCCTGGCTTAAGAGTTACAGCACGCCCTTGGTCGACGGCACCACGTCCCCCATGCGCGGATCGACTTCCAGCGCCATGCGCAACGCACGGCCAAACGCCTTGAAGACGGTTTCGCACTGGTGGTGCGCGTTAAAGCCGCGCAGGTTGTCGATGTGCAGCGTGGTCAACGCGTGGTTGACGAAGCCCTGGAAGAACTCACGCGTCAGGTCCACGTCGAAATTGCCGATGCGCGCGCGAGTGAAGGGGATGTGATATTCCAGGCCCGGACGGCCCGAAAAATCGATCACCACGCGCGAGAGCGCTTCGTCCAGCGGCACATAGGCGTGGCCATAACGGCGGATACCGGCTTTGCTGCCCACGGCCTTGGCCACCGCCATGCCCAGCGTGATGCCCACGTCCTCGACCGTATGGTGCGCGTCGATGTGCAGATCGCCTTCGGCCTTGATGTCGAGGTCGATCAGTCCATGGCGGGCGATCTGGTCCAGCATGTGGTCGAGGAAGGGGACACCCGTGTCCAGATTCTGACGGCCGGTGCCATCAAGATTGACGGCGACGCGAATGCGCGTTTCGTTGGTGTTGCGGGTGATATCGGCGGTACGCATAAACAGTGAGGCGAGCCTGGTAATAATGAGGTTTTCGGCGCCACGGTCGCCCGTGGCGGGCAAGATCAGGACTTATCGAGACGGTATTCGGCGCTGGCGGCGTGGGCCGGCAGGCCCTCGCCTTTGGCGAGCTCGGCGGCGATACGGCCCAGGGTCTGGGCGCCCTGTTGGGACACCTGGATCAGGCTGGAACGCTTCTGGAAATCATAGACCCCCAGCGGCGACGAGAAACGCGCCGTGCGCGAGGTCGGCAGCACGTGGTTGGGTCCGGCGCAATAGTCGCCCAGCGATTCGGAGCTGAAACGACCCATGAAGATCGCGCCGGCATGGCGGATACGCGCGGTCCAGTGCTCGGGCTGCTCGGTGGAAATTTCCAAGTGCTCGGGCGCGATATTGTTGGCGATGGCGCAGGCTTCTTCCAGATCGCGCACCAGGATCAGTGCGCCGCGATTGGCCAGGCTCACGCGCAGGATGTCCTCGCGCGGCATGGTCGGCAGCAGGCGCTCGATCGCGGCTTGGACTTCGTCAATGAAGGCGGCGTCCGGGCACAGCAGGATGGATTGAGCCATCTCGTCGTGCTCGGCTTGCGAGAACAGATCCATCGCGATCCAGTCGGCGGGCGTTTTGCCGTCGCAGATGACCAGGATTTCGCTGGGGCCGGCGATCATGTCGATGCCCACGGTGCCGAACACGCGGCGTTTGGCGGCGGCGACGTAGGCGTTGCCGGGACCGACGATTTTGTCGACGGCGGGAATAGTCGCCGTGCCGTAGGCCAGCGCGCCGACGGCTTGCGCACCGCCAATGGCAAACGCACGGTCCACGCCGGCGATGGCGGCGGCGGCCAGCACGATGGGGTTACGCACGCCATCGGGCGTGGGCGTGACCATGATGAGTTCGCCCACGCCCGCCACCTTCGCGGGAATGGCGTTCATCAGCACGGACGAGGGATAGGCGGCTTTGCCTCCCGGCACGTACAACCCTGCCCGGTCCAGCGGCGTGATCTGTTGTCCGAGCAAGGTGCCTTCGGCGTCGGTATACGTCCAGGTTTCACCGCGTTGATGCTCGTGATAGGCGCGCACGCGATCGGCCGCGGTTTCCAGCGCGTTGCGCTGCGCGGTAGGCAAGGCAGCCAGCGCCGCATGCCAGTCGGCCTTGGGAATTTCCAGCGCTTCGGCGGAGGTGACCGCGACGCGATCGAAACGCTGCGTATATTCCAGCAGGGCCGTGTCGCCACGCTGGCGCACATCGGCCAGAATCGCGGCCGCGGCGCGGTCGATGGATTCGTCTTCGGTGGCTTCAAAAGCCAGCAGTTTAGACAGCGCGGCGGCAAAATCCGGCTGACGGGAATCGAGGCGGTTAATCAGAGCCATGGCGTCACGGTGAAGCTAAAAAGCCATCGGCGCGCGCCTGTTTGAGTCGCCCGCCGTAGCGTATAAAGACATAGTGTAGCGGGCGCAGCGTTCTCAGGCAGCAGCGCTCGCGTCGGCGGCCCGTTGGAACGCGTCGAGCAAGGGTTGCAAACGGGCGCCACGCGTCTTCAGGGACGCTTGGTTGACGATCAGCCGCGACGAGATATCCATGATGTCCTCGACGGCGACCAGATCGTTCGCGCGCAGCGTGCCGCCCGAGGACACCAAGTCCACGATACAGTCGGCCAGGCCCACCAGTGGGGCGAGTTCCATCGAGCCGTAGAGCTTGATGATGTCCACGTACACGCCCTTGGACGCAAAATGCTCGCGTGCCGATTGGACGTATTTGGTGGCGACACGCAGGCGCGCGCCCTGGTGGACGGCGGCGGCGTAGTCGAAGCCATTGCGCACGGCCACGCACAGGCGGCACTTGGCGATATTCAGGTCGATCGGCTGATACAGCCCGCCCGGCTGCTGGGCCGCGTGCTCGATCAGCACGTCCTTGCCCGCGATGCCCAGATCGGCTGCACCGTATTGCACGTAGGTGGGTACGTCCGAGGCGCGCACGATGATCAGCCGCAGGCCGGGATCGCTGGTCGGCAGAATCAGCTTGCGCGAGCTCTCGGGGTTCTCGGGTACCTCGATGCCGGCTTCGGCCAGCAGCGGCAGCGTTTCTTCGAAAATGCGGCCCTTGGACAGGGCCAGGGTGATGGGCGCGTTGGCGACGGGGCTCATAGGGATTCCTTGCCGGTCAGGCGCTGTATATCCGCGCCCAGGGCGCGTAGTTTGACTTCCATGCGGTCGTAGCCGCGGTCCAGGTGATAGATCCGATCGATGGTGGTTTCGCCCACGGCCGCCAGGCCCGCGATGACCAGGCTGGCCGAGGCGCGCAGATCGGTCGCCATGACGGTGGCGCCCGAGAGGCGCGGCACGCCATGCACGACGGCGGTGTGGCCGTCGATATCGATATCGGCGCCCATGCGGCCGAGTTCCTGCACGTGCATGAAGCGGTTCTCGAAAATCGTCTCGACGATGACCGCGGTGCCTTCGGCGACCGTGTCCAACGCCATCAGCTGCGCCTGCATATCGGTGGCAAAGCCGGGATATTCATGCGTGCGGGCACCGACGGCGCGCGGGCGGCCTTGCATGGAACCGCGAATCCAGTCCTCGCCGATTTCGAGCTTCACGCCGGCTTCGGTCAGTTTGTCCAGGGTGGCGCCCATTACGCCAGGATCGACATTGCGCAGCACGATATCGCCGCCGGCGGCGCCCACGGCGCACAGGAACGTACCGGCCTCGATACGGTCCGGGCAGACGCGATGCTCGGCGCCATGCAGGCTATCGACGCCATCAATCACGATGCGGTCGGTGCCGTGGCCACGAATGCGCGCGCCCATCTTGATGAGCAGTTCGGCCAGATCGACGACTTCGGGTTCGCGTGCGGCGTTTTCGAGAATCGTCTGGCCTTCGGCCAGGACGGCGGCCATCAGCAGGTTTTCCGTGCCGGTGACGGTGACCATATCGGTGCGGATCGTCGCGCCCTTCAGACGGGGCGCGCGGGCTACGACAAAGCCATGCTCGATCTTGATGTCCGCGCCCAATGCCGCCAGTCCCTTGATGTGCTGATCGACCGGGCGTTGGCCGATGCTGCAACCGCCGGGCAGGCTGACACGTGCCTCGCCGAATCGCGCCACCAGCGGCCCGAGCACCAGAATCGAGGCGCGCATGGTCTTGACCAGCTCGTAAGGCGCTTCGAGGTTATCGACCTGATCGGCTTGCAGCGTGACCACGCCGTCGGCGCCGCGCGAGGCCATGACGCCCATGCGACCCAGCAGGCGCAGCATGGTGGAGGTATCGTTCAAATCGGGAACGTTGTGCAGCGAGACCGTATCGGCGGTCAAAAGGCCCGCGCACAGAATCGGCAGGGCCGCGTTTTTCGCGCCCGACACCGTGACTTCGCCGCGCAGGGCGGCGCCACCGGTAATGCGTAGTTTGTCCATTACTGACCCGCCTTGGCGTATTCTTCGGGCGTCATGGTCCGCATGGACAGCGCGTGAATTTCGGCTTTCATGCGATCGCCCAGGGCGGCGTAGACGAGCTGATGGCGCGCGATCAAACGTTTGCCTTCAAATTCGCGGCTGACAATGACCGCGTCGAAATGCGAACCGTCGCCCTGCACGTCCAGGTGCTCGCAAGACAAACCGTCGGCAATATATTGGCGAACCTGCTCGGGGGTAGGCAGCATGGGTGTTACGTCCTGAGTTTGTAGCCGCTGGCCAGCAGTCGCAAAGCGTAGAACGCCAATACCGCGAACACCCCCGTCACGACCGCCAGGCTATGCCAGGGCGACACGTCCGATGCGGAGAAGAATCCGTAGCGAAAGCCATCGATCGTATAGAAAATGGGGTTCCAGTGCGACACCGATTGCCAGAACGGCGGCAGTGTATGGATGGAGTAGAACACGCCGGACAAGAACGTGGCCGGCATGATGAGAAAGTTTTGGAAGACGGCCAGCTGGTCGAATTTTTCCGACCACAGACCTGCGATGATGCCTAGCGTGCCCATGATGCCGCAGGCCAGCACGGCGAATACGACGACCCAGCCCGGGTGCGCCACTGGCAGAGAGACAAAACACAGCGCGACCAGCCAGACGCACAGCCCCACGGCCAGCCCGCGCGCGATAGCGGCGATCAGATAGGCCGAGAAGATTTCGCGATGCGACAGCGGCGGCAGCAGCACAAACACCAGATTGCCGGTGATGCGGCTTTGAATCAGCGACGATGACGGGTTGGCGAAGGCGTTTTGCAGCATGCTCATCATCATCAAGCCGGGGATGAGAAAATGCGTATACGGGATGCTGCCGTACACCATCAACCGCCCTTCCAGCACTTGGGCGAACACCAGCAGATACAGCAGCGCCGTGACGACCGGCGCGGCGATGGTCTGGAAGGCGACCTTCCAGAACCGCAGCAGTTCCTTGCGCAACAGCGTGGGAAAGCCCGATCCGGCATCCAGGCGCGGCTGCACGAGCGGCTTGTCCGTGGGTGTGATGGGAGGCGTCACGACAGGGCCTCCTCGGGTTCCAGCTCGGCGCCGGCGGGCGAGTCATCCTGCATGATGCGCACAAATGCATCCTCGAGGTCCACGCCGCCCACGCGCGCCAGCAGCGCCTGCGTGGTGTCGAGCGCGACGATGCGCCCGCGCTTGAGCATGGCGATGCGTCCGCAGAGCGCTTCGGCTTCTTCGAGGTAGTGCGTGGTCAGCATGATGGTGTGGCCGGCCTTGTTCAGACGCGAGATGAATTCCCAGAGCGTGCGGCGCAGATCCACGTCCACGCCCGCCGTCGGTTCATCGAGCACGATGACCGGTGGGCGGTGCACCAGCGCTTGCGCGACCAGCACGCGGCGTTTCATGCCGCCCGACAGCGCCCGCATATTGCTATTGGCCTTGTCCGCCAGCCCCAGATTGAACAGAATCTCGTCGATCCAATCGTCGTTATTGCGCAAGCCAAAGTAGCCCGACTGAATGCGCAGCGTCTCGCGCACCGTGAAGAACGGGTCGTAGACGAGTTCCTGCGGCACCACGCCCAGCGCGCGACGGGCGGCCTTATAGTCGGTCGTGACATCATAGCCACAGACGCTTGCGCGCCCGCTGGTGGCTTTCGCCAGCCCCGCGAGTATGGAGATCAGCGTGGTTTTGCCCGCGCCGTTAGGGCCGAGCAGCCCGAAAAACTCGCCCGGCTCGATCCGCAAACTGACGTCGTTTAACGCCTGAAATCCCGGGCCGGCTGTGCGTCCAAGCAGTTTTTTCCAGCCGACGGGTCGCGGCGGATAGATTTTGGAGACGTGTTCTAGACAGACAGCAGACATGGCTACGGCGCAAAGCTCGGGGCTAGAGCGGGGAATCGTCCATTATAAATGGCGCTCCCGCACCCAGCCCTAAGCGCCCTGCGCCGCCTGGGGTTATTGATTGCGCTGGTTCAGCGCCTTGATCAGGCCGTCGATGCCGGATTGATCGATCTGCTGGGCGAACTGATTGCGATAGTTCTGGATGAGCCAGATGCCTTCGACATTCAGGTCATAGATGCGCCAGCCTTGCTGCGGATCTTTTTCCAGACGATAGTCCACGCCCACGGGCTGACCGTTGGACTGGGTGATCAGGCTGCGCACCACCACGTCATCCGCATTGGGGTCGCCACGGAAAGGCAACAGCTTGATGGTGGTGGAGGGCGTGACATCGGTCAGAGCGCCGCTATAGGTACGGATCAACGTGCCCCGAAAGGCATCGGCCAGCGCATTGCGCTGCTCAGGCGTGGCCTGACGCCAGTAGCGGCCGGCGGCCAGCTGCGTGGTCTTGCGAAAGTCCACGTACGGCAGGATATAGGTGTCCACGACCTTGTTGATGTGGGCCAGATCGCCCGACTTCACTTTCGTGTCCGATTTGAGCGCGTCCAGCGCTTCAGTGGCGGCTTGCAGCACGAATTGATCCGGCGCACCGTGGGCGTCGGGTTTGGCGTGCGCGCTCGCCGCGGCCATCAGGCTGAGCATGGCGGCCAGGAACAGGCGCTGCACTTGGGTAAAAATAGAAATTCGCATAAATGCTCCTTACGGGTGAGACGCCGCGATCAGCGGGCAGCCGGCGTGGCCGCGGGTGCGCCTGTGGCGGGGGTGGCCGACGCGGGGGCCTTCGCCTCGGTGTCGTCCTCGTCGTCCTCGAGGCTGTAGTCGGGTACATTGTCCTCGCCGCTCGCCGTGCCGCGCACCATGGCGGCGCGACGCTGCAAATAGGCGTCCCGGACAAAGCTATACGGATCGAGCGCGACGCGATCAACCGTGTTGGTCGTATCGAGCAGGTTCGCGCGGGTATCGACGATATTCAGGCCCCACAGGCTATTGCGCAGGGGCACATCATCGATCGCGCTGGGACTGGTGTAAGTGTACTCACGACCATACCAGTCGCCCACCAGGCCGGCGCTGTCGCGCACGGTGCTCGGACCCCAGAACGGCAACACCAGGTACGGGCCACTGCCGATGCCCCAGACGCCCAACGTGGTGCCGAAGTCGTTCGGAATCTTGCGTGCGCCATTGGCCGAGGCCACGTCGATACAGCCGCCAATTCCCATGGTGGTGTTGAACAGGAACCGCCCCAGCGTGTTCACGAAATCATGCCCACGGCCTTGCAGAAAGCTGTTGGTCGCCGCCCACAGATCACCCACGTTGCTGAACATGTTGTGGATACAACTGCGTACCGGTTGTGGCGTCACATAGGTGTAGGCCTGCGCCACCGGCTTGAACACGGCGCGGTCGACCGTATCGTTGAATTTGTAGACGCCGCGGTTAAAGCCTTCCCAGGGGTCCTGAGGATTGGGCGTGCCTTGCGTGGCGCAGCCGGCTGTCAAGGCGCAGACGGCGGCGACGGAGGCTAAACGGGCGTAAGTGGGCATGGTCATAATGGGACTGCCAAAGTTCAATTCGGATTAACTTGCCACGAGGCTACACAATTGCGCTTGTTCTGCCTAGCGGGGCGGCACAGTGTCAGTTCGCCGGCGCGGGCGCCGGGTCATTCTGGCCGGCTTGCGAGCCCTGATTTTCCGCGGTTTTGTAGAGAAACTGGCTGATCAGGTTTTCCAGCACGACGGCGCTCTGTGTATAACGGATTTTGCCGCCGTCGGTCAGGTTTTGTTCGTCACCGCCTGCGGTCAGACCAATGTACTGCTCGCCCAAGAGGCCGGAGGTCAGGATCGACGCGGAGGTGTCCTTGGGGAACAGAAACTGTTCTTCCATATTGAGGGTGACGACCGCTTTGAACGTCTGGTCGTCGAAACTGATGGCTTTCACCCGGCCAACCACGACGCCCGCGCTTTTCACGGCCGCGCGCTCCTTCAAGCCGCCGATGTTGTCGAAATCGGCCGTCAGGGTGTAGGTGGGCGCAAAAGAGAAGCTGCTCAGATTACCCGCGCGCAAGGCCAGGAAAATCACCGCCACCGCCCCCAGCAGAATAAAGAGCCCTACCCAGAAATCAGTTTTTTCGCGTGACATGGTACTAATCCGTATTATTCGCCAAACATCAGGGCGGTAAGCAAGAAGTCCAGACCCAGCACCGCCAGCGAGCCGACGACGACAGTGCGGGTGGTTGCGCGTGCGACGCCCTCGGGCGTGGCGCGCGCCTGCCAGCCCTGGTAGAGGGCCACCAGCGTGACGGCCACGCCAAACACAATGCTTTTCAGCACGCCGTTGGCCACATCGTTCCAGACGTCCACGCCGCTTTGCATTTGCGACCAGAAGGCGCCGGGGTCCACGCCAATGAGCAGCACGCCCACAACCCAGCCACCCAGAATGCCGACCATGGAAAACACGGCCGCCAGAATGGGCATCGCAATGACCCCGCCCCAGAAACGCGGCACCAGCACGCGGCGCATCGGATCGACGGCCATCACTTCCATGGCCGAGAGCTGCTCACCCGCCTTCATCAAACCGATCTCGGCCGTGAGCGAGGTGCCTGCCCGCCCGGCAAACAGCAAAGCCGTGACCACCGGGCCCAGCTCGCGCACCAGCGACAGCGCCACCAGCAAGCCCAGTGCCTCTTCCGAGCCGTAGCGATTCAGGGTGTAGTAGCCCTGCAATCCCAGCACGAAGCCGACAAACAGCCCCGACACCACGATAATCAGCAGGGAGTAATTGCCGATGAAATGCACTTGCTGCGACACCAGCCGCGGGCGTTTAAAGACGATCCCGCTGCGTATCAGCAGTTGAAAAAAGAAACGGGTAAAGACGCCGATGTCGCTGATGCGATGGCGCACCCAGCGGCCCAGCGCGCTGATCGCGGTAATCGGTCCGATCATGATGCGCGGCCCTCTTGCTTGGCCAGCCACGCGCGAAAGGCCGGTGTTTCGGGATACTGAAACGCGACGGGCCCGTCGGGCTCGCCGCGCAGGAATTGCTGGACATAGGGATCGGAGGAGTCCCTCAGCGATTGCGGCGTGCCAGACATGACGAGTTCACCCTGGCCGACCAGATAGACGCGATCGGCAATGGCAAAGGATTCTTCCACGTCGTGCGTAATCAGCACGGATGCGCAATGCAGCCGGTCGGACAGGTCGCGGATCAGGCGCGCCGTGATCCCTAGCGAAATCGGGTCCAGGCCTGCAAAGGGCTCGTCGTACAAAATCAATTCGGGTTCCAACACCACGGCGCGCGCCAGTGCCACGCGCCGGGCCATGCCGCCTGAAATTTCCGCCACGCGCAAATGCGCCGCGGCACGCAGGCCGACCGCATCGAGCTTTTCCAGCACGCGGGCGCGAATTTCGGCCTCAGCCATCTTCGTGTGTTCGCGCAGCGGGAACGCGACATTTTCAAAGACGTTCAGGTCAGTAAACAGCGCGCCTTGCTGAAACAAGACCCCCATGCGCTGGCGCAGGGCCTGCAACTGGTCGCGGTCGATTTGGCTCAAATCCGTCCCGAACACGCGCACCCGTCCGCGTTGCGGGGGCAGCTGTCCCGTGGCGGCACGCAGCAACGTCGTTTTTCCCGAACCCGAACCGCCCATCACGGCCACCACCTGGCCCGGTTGAACCGTCATCGTGATGTCCCGCAATACCGTGAAGTCGCCATATCCCAGCGCCACGGCGTCTAGGGATAAAGCGGGTTCGGAACTGCTGGACGTATGAACGGACATGGGCAATAGACGTAGGCCAGGACAAGCCAGCCGACAAAGGGGTGGACCAATAGGGTAACTGCGCCGGGTCAAGCCAACAGTCAAACAGGCTCATCGCCCCGCCGCGTAGGTCGCGGCAGGGCGATGGACGTCGCCCATTGTAACTTGCCCTTGCGAGCGTGCCAGGGGGCGATTATGCCGCTTACTGCAGAGTAATGTTGCCTTTCTTGATCACATCCGCCCACTTCTGGGTCTCGGCGGCGATGAACTTGCCGAAATCCTCGGGGCTGCCGCCGCCGGCCTGACTGCCGGTATCGGCGATGGCGCGCTGCACTTCCGCGTCTTGCAGGATCTTGTTCAGCTCCGTATTGAGCTTGGCGATGATGGGCTCGGGCGTGCCAGCCGGGGCCACAATGCCCTGCCAGTTATACGACTCGAATCCGGGCAGGCCGGCTTCGTCCATAGTCGGCACATCGGGCAAAACCTTCAAACGCTCTTTCGAGGTCACGGCGATCGGATGGACCTTCGTGCTCTGGATAGCCGGCAGCGCCGAATAGCCCATTTCGAACATCATCGCGATGTGGCCTCCCATCAGGTCAGCGGCGGCGGGGCTGCCGCCCTTGTAGGGCACGTGCACGATATCGATGTCGGCCTGTTCGCGGAACATTTCGCCAGACAGGTGGTGAGCCCCGCCCACACCGGATGAGCCGAACGTCAGCTTGCCCGGTTCTTTCTTGGCCAGTTCGATCAGTTCTTTCAGGTTCTTCACTGGCAGAGAGTTGTTCACGCTCAATACCAGTGGGCTGTTTTCGACCAGGATCACGGGCGCCAGATCTTTGTCGGCCTGGTAGGGGATCTTGTCCATCAGCGTCGGGTTCACGGCCATGGGGGCCAAGTTGCCCGCGCCAATGGTGTAGCCGTCCGGCGCGGCTTTGGCGATCAGGTTGGTGCCGATCACGCCGCCCGCGCCCGCCTTGTTTTCCACCACGACGGTCTGGTTGAGCGCGTCACCGAGCTTGCGCGCGATCAGGCGCATGCGGGTGTCCGCAAAGCCGCCCGGGGCGTAGGGAACGATGAAGGTAATCGGTTTGGAGGGCCAGTCGCCCACGTCTTGCGCGCGCGCGATCGAAGCGCTTGCCAAGGTGGTAATGGCCAACAGGCCGGCCAACAGGGGGCGTAAGGGTTTCATGCGCGTACTCCTCGTTTATCTGGTAATGCCACTGCGCGAGGCCGCTATTATGCCCTTTCCCCCGATAGTCAGACGGGCTTGCGAGGCAAGGGTTCGCCGGGGCCGACGCGTTCCGTGATCAGATGATAGTGCTCCGGACGACGGTGGCGTGCAAAGTCGAACACATTGCGACGGAAGGTCTCGGCCTGATCCAGATCCACTTGGACGGTGATGACCTCGTCGTCCTCGGTGACGCTTTGCGCGGCGATCTCGCCGGTCGGGGCGACGATGACCGAGCCGCCGATCATGTGGTGACCGTCTTCCGACCCGCATTTCGCCGCCGCGGCCGCCCAGACGCAGTTCTGATAGGCGCTGGCCTGTAGCGTGATTAGATGGTGATGCATGCGTAGATGCACGGGCTCGGGCCAGTGGATGTTCTGCGACGGCGTGTTGTAGCCCAGCACGACGACTTCGGCGCTTTGCAGTGACATCATGCGCCATGTCTCGGGCCAGCGGCGATCGTTGCACAGACACATGCCAACCCGCGTGCCCATCGTGTCCCAGACACCGAACGGTTCGTCGCCGACATTGAAGAATTTCTTCTCCAGATGTTGGAACGGCGCATCGACCTTGTGATCGTCATGGCCCGGCAGATGGATCTTGCGATACTTGCCGACGATATTACCCGCACGGTCCACCAGGATCGCAGTGTTGTAGGGCACGCCTTCGGGCGTGAGCTCGGCATAGCCGAGATAAAACCCCATGTTCAAGCGGCGGGCTTCGTCAAACAGCGTTTGTGTGGCCGGGCCCGGCATCTCGCGTTCGAAGAAACGTTCCTGCGCCTCGGCCTCGCTCATCCAATAGCGCGGGAAAAACGTCGTCAGCGCAAGTTCGGGGAACACGACGAACGTCGCGCCGCGCGCGTGTGCCTGACGCAGCATATCGACCAGGCGCGCCACCACGCTTTCGCGCGTGTCAGCCAGATGCACCGGCCCCATTTGCGCCACCGCCAAACCGAGCGTGCGCTTGTTTTTCCCCGTGTTGCTCATCGTTATGCTCTCCCCTGCAGGCCGCGTCGCGGCGTGTAAAACGGCAAGCATGCCTGCGAGCCCGGGGCATAGACAATAGCGCGGTGTGTAGGCGAGGTTGCGGGCCCATGGCGTGGAAACCCGCGCCGTTACTGCGTTTTCGGGCGATAAGGCATCCCACGCGATAGCTCGCAGTTATGAGACAGCGACAAAATTCAATAACCCCGGCAGGCGCTACGCGCCCGCTTCGATGACGCGCTGCGCGGCCTCGAGAAAACGTCGGCCGAGCAGCGGCAGCGGCGACAGGGTGGAGTGCGTCGCCCAGACCTCGACATGCGCGGCGGGCTCGATGGGCTTGATGACCACGTGATCCGCGAGCTCCGGCGTAATGCACCAGCGGTCGACCAGCGCCGGCCCCAGTCCTTGCAGCACAAAGGCGCAGGCAGTCACGGGCGAGTGCACTTCGACCGCGGCGGGGCGCGGCGGTGTTTCACCGAAAAATGGCGCCAACGCCATATCGAGGGGGGTGCCTGCCGGATAGCCCACCCACTGCGCCGACCGGAAATCCTTGGGCTGCACGAATTCGCGTTGCGCCAGGGGGTGGTATGGCGGCGCGATGCAGACGATGGGCACGCGGCCGAGCTTGACCGAATGCAGATGCGGGTGCGCCGGCGGGCTCATCGACAGCCCGACATCGGCGCGGCCCGTCAGAAAGTAACCAGCCAGCTCATCGAACGTCACGCTGCGGTAATCCACCCGGCTTTTTTCCGTGCGTCCGCGCATCGCCTGTAGCGTACGCGGCACCAGGCGCTGCCCGTAGCTGGCCGAACACACCACGCGCAGCACCCCGGCGCCAGATTCGCCCAGCGCGATGGCCAGGTCGTTCACGCGCTGTATGCCGCCGTAGACCTGCTCGACCTCGGCGTACAGCCGAACGGCTTCGGGGGTGGGCGTGAGGCGGCTTTTCGCGCGCTCGAACAACGCATAGCCCAGCCGCGACTCCGTGAGCGCCAGGACGCGGCTCACCGCAGGCTGCGACACGTGGAGCAAACGTCCCGCTCCGCTGATCGAGCCGGCCATCATGATGGCGCGAAACACTTCGATCTGACGCAGATTCAACGGGCGTGTTGGGGCCGGCGAGGCAACCGCCGATTCAGTGAACGCGTCGTCCGACATCCTGACTCCCGTCTAGAGGTGATAACGGCGGATTATAGGTCTGGGATATTTTTCGATAGGGGACGTGGCCGATGCGGGTGATAGGCTAATCAGGCAGTCAAACCACACCGTACACAGGGGAATAACATGTCTCGAACCATTGGCCGTTGCCTGAGCGCGCTCGCGCTCGCCACCACCTTTGCCACCGCCGCCTCCAGCGCGTGGGCGGCATTCCCGGAAAAACCCATCACCTTTGTCGTGCCGTCGGCCGCCGGCGGCTCGCCCGACGTGTTGTCGCGCCTGATCACCACGCAGATGGCGAAAGACACGGGCGCCAAGCTCGTGATCGAAAACCGCCCTGGCGCAGCCGGCAATATCGGCGTGTCCCTCATCAAGCGCGCCACGCCTGACGGCTACACCATCGGCTACGGCAACATCAACACGCTGGCCGTGAACCGTTCGCTGTTCAAAGCCTTGCCCTACGATGTGGAAAAGGATCTGGTTCCGGTCGGCCAGATGTTCAACATCTACAACGTGCTGATCGTGCCGGCGGATTCGCAGTACAAGTCGGTGCAAGATCTGATTGATCGCGCCAAAGCCGAACCGGGTCGCCTGTCCTATGGCGCATCGGGCGTGGGCACCACCGGCCACATGGGCGGCGAGCTGTTCAAGAGCCTGGCCGAGATCGATGTGGCGTTCATCCCCTATAACGGCGGTCCCGCCGCCATGCAGGATTTGCTGGGCGGGCGACTGGACTTCACCTTCGCCAACACCTCGGAAGCCGTGCCGCTCATTCAAAGCGGCAAAGTCCGTGCGCTGGGCGTGAGCAGCCTCAAGCGTCTGCCCTTGCTGCCCGAAGTGCCCACGTTGGATGAAAGCGGTCTGAAGGGCTACGAGACCATCGCCTGGGGCGGCGCCGTCGCACCGGCTGGCACGCCTGCCGAAGTCATCGCGCAACTGAACGCCGACCTGAACAAGGCGCTGGGCAATCCCGACGTTCAGCAATCGCTGGCCAAGCTGGGCGCAGAGCCCGCTGGCGGCACGCCGGAGGAATTCAAGCGTCTCATCGACGCGGAAACCGCCAAATGGCGCACGCTGATCGACAGCGCCAACATCGAAAAGCTGGACTAACCCAAGAGCGTCGCCATCATTCATGCAAGCTGATCTGATCATTACCAATGCGCTGCTGGTTGACGGCAGCGGCGCCGACCCGGTGCACGGCCACGTCGCGATTCTCGGCGACCGTATTGCGGCGGTGGGCAACTTTGATTGCCCGCCCGATGTGCCGGTGCTCGACGCCGGGGGCCGCGTACTGGCCCCGGGGTTTATCGACTCGCATACGCATGATGATGGCTATTTGCTCGCGCATCCGGACATGACGCCCAAGGTATCGCAAGGCGTCACCAGCGTGGTCACCGGCAATTGCGGCATCAGCCTCGCCCCGCTGTCCTGCGAGGCCGTCCCGCAACCGTTGGATCTGCTGGGCCCGGCCGAGCTGTTCCGCTTTGCCACGTTTGCGCAATGGCTCGACGCCTTGCGCGAGACGCCGGCCGCGACCAATGTGATCCCGCTGGTGGGGCACACCACGTTGCGCGTCGCGGTCATGGGCGAGGACGTCGGGCGCGCCGCCACGGCGGACGAACGGCAGGCCATGCGCGAACTGTTGGACGCTGCGATGCAAGCCGGTGCGTTCGGGGTGTCGACCGGCACGTTTTATCCGCCGGCCGCCGCCGCACCCACCGATGAAATCATCGATGTGTGCGCGGCGCTGTCTGGCCGCGAGGCGATCTACGCCACGCATTTGCGTGACGAAGCCGATCACATCGTCCCGGCAATGGAAGAAGCGCTCACCATCGGACGCGCGGTCAATGCGCGCGTGGTGTTCTCGCATCACAAACTGGCGGGCAGCAAGAATCATGGTCGCAGCCGCGAGACTTTGGACATGATCACGGCCGCCGCTAAAAGTCAGCCGGTGTGCTTGGATTGCCATCCCTATCCGGCGACTTCGACCATGCTGCGTCTGGATCGCGTGCGTATCGCGAGCCGTACGATGATTACCTGGTCCAAGGGCTATCCCGCCGCCACCGGGCGCGATTATGCCGATGTAAAAGCCGAACTTGGCCTGGATGACGAAGCCATGCTGGCGCGTCTGGCGCCCGCCGGCGCGATCTATTTCCTGATGGACCCGCAAGATGTGCGTCGCATCTTCGAACACCCGCTCACCATGGTGGGCTCTGACGGACTGCCGTTTGATCCGCACCCGCATCCGCGCCAATGGGGCACGTTCCCGCAGGTGCTGCGTCGCCTGGTGCGTGAAGAGGGCGTGCTGACCCTGGCTGCCGCGATTCATCGCATGACGGGTCTGGCCGCGCAGCAGTATGGCCTGGCCGAGCGCGGCCTGTTGCGCGAGGGGTATCATGCCGACCTCGTACTGCTCAATCCCGAGCGCGTGAACGATCTGGCGACTTTCGAAAAGCCCGTGCAGATCAGCGAGGGCATCGACCGCGTGTGGGTCAACGGGCGTCCCGTCTGGGATGGTCGCCAAGCCAGCGGCGAGACGCCGGGACAAGTTCTACGTCCCCGGGCGTCCGCCTGAAAGCCGGCGACGCGTTTGCCCATCACTGCGATTTCTTCAACCCATTTTCGATAACCGCCTCGCTGTGCGAGGCGGGTGCATGCATAGGAGCACACTCGTATGTTGGGCGTATTAGGCGGCATGGGGCCGATGGCCGGTGCCGCATTCGCGTTGCGTCTGGCCGCGCTGACGCCAGTCGGCCGCGATCAGGAACATATCCCCACGCTGTTGCTGAACGATCCGCGTATTCCGGATCGCAGTATGGCGCGCGTGGCCGGGGGCGAAGATCCCCTGCCCTATATGCGCGCGGGCATCGAGTTCTTGAATGACTCTGGCGCAGACTTGATCGCGATCCCGTGCAATACGGCGCACCTCTGGTACGACGAACTCGCCCAGGCAGCGAATTGCCCGGTCTTGCACATCATCGAGGCTGTCGTTGCAGATCTGCGCCGTCAGGGTCTGACGAGCGGGCGTATTGGTTTGATGGGCACGGCCGCCACCTTAGCGCTAGGCCTGTATCAGCGCACGCTGGAGCGCTATGGCTACGAGTGCATTCTGCCCGCCGATGACGAAGTGGAATCGCTCTGCATGGCGTCGATCCGGGCGGTCAAGGCCAATCAGCGGGAAGCCTCGCTCGAACCCGCGCTCGACTGCGTGCAACGGCTGCGCGCGCGTGGCGCGCAGGCAGTGGTGCTGGGATGCACGGAACTGCCCCTGGCGATTCCGCATGCCTTGCGTTCGGGCCTGGGCGTGGTGGTGACCGACTCCATCGATGCGCTGGCGCTGGCCGTCATCGCGTTCTATCAGGAACACGGCGGTTTACCCGGCGCGATCAAAGCAAACGGCCAGCTCCCGCAGGAACTGGCCGCCGCCTGAAGCGTCTGCCTCGATGCTTATCGGGGCAGGTCGCTATCTCCCATCAAGTACGCATCCACCGAGCGGGCGCACTGGCGTCCCTCGCGGATCGCCCACACCACCAGCGACTGACCGCGGCGCATATCGCCCGCCGCGAACACCTTGTCCACGCTGGTGCGATAGTCCTCGGTATTGGCGCGCACATTGCCGCGTGCGTCACGATCCACGCCGAAGGCGTCCAGGACATTTTGCACCGGCGCGACAAAGCCCATGGCCAACAGCACCAGGTCGGCTTTGATCTCGAACTCCGAGCCTTCGATCTCGCGCATCTTCATCTGGCCCGTGGCTTCGTCGGTGAACCACTCGACGCGCGCGCCGACCAGTTTCTCGACCTTGCCATTGCTGCCCACCAGCGCCTTGGTCGTCACCGCCCAGTCGCGCTCGCAGCCTTCTTCGTGCGAGGACGAGGTGCGCAGCTTCAGCGGCCAGTACGGCCACACCAGCGGTTTGTTCTCGCTTTCCGGGGGCTGCGGCATCAGTTCGAATTGCGTAACCGACAGCGCGCCATGGCGGTTGCTGGTGCCCACGCAGTCCGAGCCGGTATCGCCGCCGCCGATCACGACCACGTGCTTGCCCTTGGCCAGCGTCTGCTTGGTCAGGCGATCGCCCGCGACGGCTTTGTTCTGCTGACGCAGGAAATCCATCGCGAAATAAACGCCATCGAGCTCGCGGCCCGGCACGGGCAGATCGCGTGGCGTTTCCGAGCCGCCCGTCATCACGACGGCGTCAAACTCTTCCAGCAGCGATTGCGGCGTGCGCACCGTCAAGCCATCAGCCACCGGATCATCCTGATTGCCGATGTAGGTCGACGGGGCAAACTCCACGCCCTCGGCTTCCATCTGGGCGATACGGCGATCGATCTGTGACTTCTCCAGCTTGAAGTCAGGGATGCCGTAGCGCAGCAGTCCGCCGATACGGTCGCTCTTTTCGAAGACCGTCACCGAGTGCCCCACGCGCGCCAGCTGCTGCGCACAAGCCAGCCCCGACGGGCCCGAGCCCACGACCGCGACTTTCTTGCCGGTCTTGCGAGCCGGCACCTGCGGCACGACCCAGCCTTCTTCCCAGGCCTTGTCGATGATGGCGTGCTCGATCGACTTGATGCCTACCGCGTCATTGTTGATATTCAACGTGCAGGCGGCTTCACAGGGCGCCGGACAGATGCGTCCGGTGAACTCCGGGAAGTTATTGGTCGAGTGCAGCGAGTCGATCGCGCGGCGCCAGTCCTGGTTGTAGACCAGATCATTCCAGTCAGGAATGAGGTTGTTGACCGGGCATCCGTTATGACAGAACGGGATGCCGCAATCCATGCAGCGCGCGGCCTGAATCTTGGCCGAGCCATCGTCCAGGCGCATCACAAATTCGCGCCAGTTCTTCAGACGCTTTTGCGGTGCTTCAACGGCTTCGTGCAGCCGTTGATATTCCATAAAGCCCGTTATCTTTCCCATGGTTAATCCTTCGGCCCTTATGCAGCCAATTGTTCGGGGTTGGCTGCACGCCACATTTCGCCCAGAGCGCGACGGTATTCCGTCGGCATCACTTTGATGAACTTGCCGCGCGCGGCTTGCCAGTCGCCCAGAATCTCGCGGGCGCGGAAGCTGCCGGTGTAGCGGAAATGGTCCTCGATCAGCTTGCGCAGGATCGCTTCGTCGGTCGCGCGTTCGCCACCGCGTTGCGCGCTATGCCAGCCGGAACGATCGTCTGCCGACTCTTGCTCCTCGTGCGACAGCACGGGTTCGAGTTCCACCATCGCCATGTTGCAGCGATGCTTGAAGCTGCGATCCGGATCCCAGACATAGGCCACACCGCCCGACATACCGGCAGCGAAGTTGCGGCCCGTGTCGCCCAGCACCACCACCGTGCCGCCGGTCATGTATTCGCAGCCGTGATCACCCGTGCCTTCCACGACGGTGGCGGCACCCGAGTTACGCACCGCGAAACGCTCGCCGGCCACGCCGTTAAAGAACGCCTCGCCAGCCAACGCGCCGTACAGCACCGTGTTGCCCACGATGATGTGGTCGGGGCCAAAGCCGCGGAAGTCGTTGGGCGAACGCACGATGATGCGGCCGCCCGACAAGCCTTTACCCACGTAGTCGTTACCCTCGCCCACCAGATCCAGCGTGATGCCGTGCGCGAGGAACGCGCCAAAGCTTTGACCGGCGGTGCCGTTGCACTGGATATGGATCGTGTCGTCCGGCAGACCTTCGTGACCATAGCGCGATGCCACCGCGCCCGATAGCATGGCGCCAATGGTGCGGTTGCGGTTACGCACGGGCGTGATGAACGAGACCTTCTCGCCACGTTCCAGCGCGGGCTTGCTGCGCTCGATCAACAAGTGATCCAGCGCGTGTTCGAGACCATGATCCTGGATCTCGGTATGACGCTTCTCGGTGTCGATCTGCGGCTGATGGAACACGCGGCTGAAATCCAGACCTTGCGCCTTCCAGTGTTCGATGCCGGCACGCGTATCGAGCAGATCGGCGCGACCCACCAGTTCGTCGAACTTGCGAATGCCCAGCTGAGCCATGATTTCGCGCACTTCTTCCGCGATAAAGAAGAAGAAGTTCACCACATGCTCGGGCTTGCCCTGGAACTTGCGACGCAGCACCGGATCTTGCGTGGCCACGCCCACCGGGCAGGTATTCAGATGGCACTTGCGCATCATGATGCAGCCTTCGACGACCAGCGGCGCGGTCGCGAAGCCGAATTCATCGGCGCCCAGCAATGCGGCGATCACCACATCGCGGCCGGTCTTCATCTGACCGTCGGCCTGCACACGGATACGGCTGCGCAGGCGGTTGAGCACCAGCGTTTGCTGCGTTTCGGCCAGACCCAGTTCCCACGGCGTACCCACGTGCTTTATCGAGGACACGGGCGATGCACCAGTGCCGCCGTCATGACCGGCGATCACGACGTGATCGGCCTTGGCCTTGGCGACACCTGCCGCCACGGTACCCACGCCGACTTCGGACACCAGCTTGACCGAAATCGAGGCACGGTTATTGACGTTCTTCAGATCGTGAATCAGCTGAGCCAAGTCCTCGATCGAGTAGATGTCGTGGTGCGGCGGGGGCGAGATCAGACCCACGCCCGGCACGGAATAACGCAGCTTGGCGATGTAGTCGGTGACCTTGTGGCCCGGCAGCTGACCGCCTTCGCCGGGCTTGGCGCCTTGCGCCATCTTGATCTGGATCTGATCGGCGCTGCTCAGGTATTCGGCCGAGACGCCAAAGCGACCCGAGGCCACCTGCTTGATGCGCGAACGCAGCGAGTCGCCGGCCTTCAGCGGCACATCGGCTTCAATACGATCACCGCCCAAGATCGAGGCCAGCGTATCGCCGTCCTTGACGTTGCTCTTGCCTTCGCGCAGTTCGGCGCGGTAGCGCAGTTCGTCTTCGCCGCCTTCGCCGGTATTCGACTTGCCGCCGATGCGGTTCATCGCCACGGCCAACACCGAGTGCGCCTCGGTCGAGATCGACCCCAGCGACATCGCGCCGGTCGCAAAACGCTTGACGATTTCCTTGGCCGGTTCGACCTCATCCAGCGGAATCGCGCGCGTCGGATCGAAGCGGAACGAGAACAGACCGCGCAGCGTCATGTGGCGACGCGTCTGATCGTTGATGATCTGCGCGTACTCCTTGTACGTGCGATAGTTGTTGGCGCGCGAAGCATGCTGCAGCTTGGCGATGGAATCGGGCGTCCACATATGCTCTTCGCCACGCACACGGTAGGCGTAGTCGCCACCGGCATCCAGATCGTTGGCCAGCACCGGGTCGGCGCTGAAGGCCGCGCGATGCTGACGCAAGGCTTCTTCGGCGACTTCGAAAATGCCGATGCCTTCGATGGTCGATGCCGTACCGGTGAAGTACTGATCAACCAGATTGCGTTGCAGACCCACGGCTTCGAAAATCTGCGCGCCGGTGTAGGACATGTAGGTCGAGATGCCCATCTTGGACATGACCTTGTTCAAGCCCTTGCCCACCGCCTTGATGTAGTTCTTGACCGCCTTTTCCGGATCGGCCAGGCGACCCAGCGATTCCAACGCCAGGTAGGGGTGGATGGCTTCCGCGCCATAACCGCCCAGCAACGCGAAATGGTGCACTTCGCGTGCCGAACCGGTTTCCACCACCAGGCCCGTTGCGGTGCGCAGACCGGTACGGATCAGGTGTTGATGCACGGCGGAGGTCGCCAGCAGTGCTGGGATCGCCACGCGTTCGCTATCGACCAGACGATCGGACACGATCAGGATGTTGTAGCCGCTTTGCACCGCATCCACGGCACGCGCGCACAGCGCTGCCACGCGGGCTTCGATGCCTTCGGCACCCCAAGCCACCGGATACGTGATGTCCAGTTCATAGCTGCGGAATTTCTTGCCCGTGACCTGCTCGATGTCACGGATCTGCGCCATCGCGGCGAAATCCAGCACCGGCTGAGACACTTCCAGACGCAGCGGCGGGTTGACGTTGTTGATGTCCAGCAGGTTCGGCTTCGGACCGATAAAGGACACCAGCGACATCACCATCTGTTCGCGGATCGGATCGATCGGCGGGTTGGTGACTTGCGCGAACAACTGACGGAAATAGTTATAGAAAGGCTTGGCGCGGTTCGACAGCACCGCCAGCGGCGCATCGTTACCCATCGAGCCGACCACTTCCTCGCCGAGGGTGGCCATCGGTTCGAGGATGAACTTGTAGTCTTCCTGCGTCCAGCCAAACGCCTGCTGGCGATCCAGCAACGACACCGACGACTCGGGCGCCTGGGCGGCCTGACGCGGCGCGGGCAGCGATTCCAGCTTCAGTTGCAGGCGTTGAATCCACTGACGGTACGGGCGGCTGTTAGCCAGCTGCAGCTTGATTTCCGTATCGTCGATGATGCGGCCTTGTTCCAGATCGATCAGGAACATCTTGCCCGGCTGCAGACGCCATTTCTTGACGATGCGGTGCTCGGGGATGGGCAGCGTGCCGGCTTCGGACGCCATGATGACCATGTCGTCGTCCGTGATCAGATAGCGCGCGGGACGCAGACCGTTGCGGTCCAGCGTGGCGCCGATCTGACGGCCATCGGTAAAGGCCACGGCGGCCGGGCCGTCCCACGGCTCCATCATCGCGGCGTGGTACTCGTAGAACGCGCGGCGGCTTGCGTCCATCTGCGTGTTTTGCTCCCAGGCTTCCGGGATCATCATCATCATCGCGTGCGACAGCGGATAGCCGGAGTTCACCAGCAGTTCCAGGCAGTTGTCGAACGTGGCCGTATCCGATTGGCCTTCGTAGACAATGGGGTACAGCTTTTTCAGGTCGTCGCCCAACACGGCCGACTGCATCATGCCTTCGCGCGCGCGCAGCCAGTTGAAGTTGCCCTTGACCGTATTGATTTCGCCATTGTGGGCGATCATGCGATACGGGTGAGCCAGCGGCCAGGCCGGGAACGTGTTGGTCGAGAAGCGTTGGTGCACCAGCGCCAGCGCCGACACCGCGCGCGGGTCGGCCAGATCGCGGTAGTAGCGGCCGACCTGGTCAGCCAGCAGCAGGCCCTTATAGACCACCGTGCGCACCGATGCCGACGGTACGAAATATTCCTTGCCGTGCGCCAGGCGCATGCCTTGGATGGCGTGGCTGGCCGTCTTGCGGATCACGTACAGCTTGCGTTCCAGGGCATCCGGCACCATGACGTCGGCGCCGCGGCCGATGAACAGCTGACGGATCACCGGCTCGACCGAGCGCACGGTGGGCGACATGGGCATCTCGACATCCACCGGCACATCGCGCCAGCCCAGTACGGTCTGACCTTCGGCACGGACCGCGCGTTCCAGTTCTTGCTCGCATGCCAGACGCGAGGCGGTTTCCTTGGGCAGGAAGACCATGGCCACGCCGTACTCGCCCGGAGGCGGCAGCGTGATGCCGCGCTGGCTCATGTCGTCGCGATAGAGCGCATCGGGGATCTGAATCAGAATGCCCGCGCCATCGCCCATCAACTTGTCAGCGCCCACGGCACCCCGGTGATCCAGGTTCTCCAGGATCTTCAGACCTTGCTGGATGATCGCGTGGCTCTTGCGCCCCTTGATATGCGCGACAAAACCGACACCACAGGCGTCATGCTCATTCTTGGGGTTGTACAGGCCTTGGGCAGGCGGCAGACCGATGCGGGTCGCATCGATAGGCGTCGCTTCGGGGCGACAGGAAGAGTTTCTTGAAGTCAATGACATAGCGCGCTCCGCAGAGGGTCTGCGTGGGATGTTGCAGTGCAAGGTCCCGACGATACTGCGCTATGGCGTTGCGTGCAACTAAAATTTGATGGTATGTCCCTTATTTATATAGTTCATTAAAGTGCTAAATAAAATTAGGGACATATAAAAACTCTCTATAAATCAAGTGCTTGTAAAAGGTGGATTATCCACAGGGTAGAGACAGGCGTCGTGTTTGCACAGAAATAGTACAATGCGTCCCCGTTTTAATTTGGTGATTTTCAACAGATCGGCAGGCAGACACGGCTCTGGCGACATCGGTGCTGCACTGCACGTTCGCGCAGACACTAGCCCCGGCCTTCCACGGGAGACCGGAAAATTGTCAAAGTGAGCAGCTATTGCGCCGCGTCTACCGGCTTCTTACGGGGTCTGCCACGCTGCCCGGGAGATACGCGCCGGCTGGCTGTATGGGCGAGGTTGGCGATGAACTCAGGGCCGCCGAGCGCCCATTGGCCCATCACGGCCTGGTCGATCCGCTGGCTTTGCTCGCGCGACAGTCCGTCATGCAGCCGGCGACGGTAATTTGCTTGTCGGTCAAACGGTGTATTGCCGCAAGCCCAGTAATCCGCGTGGTCCGACTGCCACTGCGTCGCAGGTGTCGCCGCCAACGTGTGGCCGGTGTGGTTACCGGCGGAAGACCAGGGCCAGGCCTCGGCATCTGGCGAGGCGCCGCTACGTACCGGGTAGGTTTCCAGCCATACCAGCGCGGGCAATACCCACACGCCTGGCTCCAGCAATGCGGATCGGTAGCGTCCCGCAAACACACGACCGCTGCGCAAGCGCGCCGCCAGATTCCGCCCCAGCGTCTGCATCAGACGCGGCAGGCCATCCTCGTCAGTGGGAGTCGCCAGCAGCAGGATGCGGTCGATCGCCAGTACCCACCCATGAACGGCGACACGATGGCGTTGCGCGGCTTCCCCCAGCCAGGTGGCCAATTGGTTCAACACCTCCTGCGGCGTCGGCTGCGAGGGCGTCGCCAGAGGGTGCACAAAATTCGCCTGAATCAGCTGGGGTAGGCCGGGGGCGTACAAACGGGGCAGTCGAGCCATAGCATGATAGGGCCGCGAAGCCGGACAGAACGGTGGTGTAGATCACTATATATAAATAGTGCCACACCCGTCGAGAGGCAATATCGACGGGCGTCACGCGGCACCGCGGGCGGGCGCCCGACCCGACCGCGCGGGTTAACATCGGGCGTCACGCAACCAGTCATATAGGATCACACGCCATGGCAGACTTGGAACTCATTTCCCAGCACCGCTGTTTCGGCGGTTGGCAACGTTTTTACCGGCATGCTTCGAGCGAAATCGGCCTGCCGATGCGATTCTCTGTTTTCCTTCCGCCCCACGCAGAACGGGGCCCCGTGCCCGTGCTGTTTTATCTGGCAGGCCTGACCTGCACCGAGGAAACCTTCATGATCAAAGGCGGCGCGCAACGGCTGGCCGCCGAATTGGGGATGATGCTGGTCGCCCCCGACACGAGCCCGCGTGGCGCGGGCGTGCCGGGCGAGGACGCGGACTGGGATTTCGGTACCGGCGCGGGCTTTTATCTCGATGCGACAACGTCCGCCTGGCGGCCGCACTACCGCATGGAAAGCTATGTGACCAAAGAGCTGTACGCCATCGCCACCGGGCAGCTGCCTGGCGACCCGGCGCGTACGGGGATCTTCGGCCATTCCATGGGCGGCCATGGCGCCCTGGTGCTGGCCCTGCGGCACCCAGATAAATTCCGCTCCGTTTCGGCCTTCGCGCCCATCGCTGCACCCACGCGCTGCCCCTGGGGGAAAAAGGCATTCGAGGGCTATCTTGGCACGGATACCGAGGCCTGGAAGGCCTATGACGCCAGCGAACTCATGGCCCGGGCGCAGCGCCCCTTCCCGGAGGGGATTCTGATCGATCAAGGCCTGGCCGATGGCTTTTTGGCCGAGCAACTTTACCCCGAGGCCTTCGAGGATGCCTGCCGCCAGGCGAATCAGCCGCTGACGCTGCGGCGCCACGCGGACTACGACCACGGCTATTACTTTATCTCGACCTTCATGGCCGACCATCTGCAGTTTCACGCCGAGCGACTGGGTTTGCGTTGAGGCGGCTTGCGGGCTATTGTGAATTGAATATCCCGCAACGCGCCGGGGCGGCCGCCCCGGTGTCTGAATGGATGACCCGGTGATCAACGGTTTCGCTCCTTTTATCTGGATGGCCTTAGTCGCCCTGGTGGTGCTGATCCCCGGCGGCCTGCTGTTATTCGGCCGAGGCGGTCCACGCGATGCCCGAGGGCGGCGGATGTTCCGCCTGCGCCCTGTTCGGCGGCTGTTCGGCCTCCTGCTGATTCTGCTCGCCGCCGTGTCGGCTTTCCTGGCGCTGACGCTGGTGCAGTTTCTACGGCTGACCACAGACGTGCCGGTCGCCAGCGTGTCGATGCGTGAGCAGGCGCCCGGAGCGTTTGTCGTGACCACGGCGCTTTCGGGCAGCGCGGACCGCGACTATGTCCTGACGGGCGACCAGTGGCAGATCGACGCCAAGGTGATCCGCTGGCGCCTGCCCGCCCTGCTGGCGGGCGCGCCGCCCTTGTACCGATTCGAGCGTCTGGCCGGGCGCTACACCGATATCCGGCAGGAACAAGAGGCGCCGCGTAGCGTGCACGATTTGTCAGACTGGCCGGTGCCGGATCTAGCAGTGCTCAGGCAGGTGTTCCCCAACTGGCTGCCCTTTGTCGACGTGCAATACGGTAGCGCCGCCTATATGCCGATGTTCGACGGTGCGCGCTATCAGGTCTATATGGACCCGCGCGGGGCGGTAGTCATACGCCCGGGCGACACGGTGACCGCCGAGGCGTTGAAGCAGCGTGGCTGGTAGCCCAGGCACAGAGGGTGCTGCCAGTCTGAATACGGTCCTAGCGTCACAAAATCTCAGACCAGTCTGAACTTTTACGCGGGCTGCCAGTCCAATTAGCACTCACATGGAGAGAGTGCTAATATCAAAGAATCCCGCTGTCAATTCCCACCTGGAGGACGCAACCATGAATCAACCCGGTAGCTCGTTGGCCCTTACTGGCAACGCCCTGGCGTTGGCCGTTGCCAATCCGGGCTCGCTAGGCACCATCGAGGCCTATATTTCCGCCGTCAACCGTCTGCCGGTCCTGACGGCCGAACGCGAAACCGAATTAGGTCGCCGCCTGCGCGATAACGACGATCTCGAGGCGGCTCGAGAACTCGTGTTGTCGCACCTGCGCCTGGTGGTGTCGGTTGCCCGTCAGTATCTGGGCTACGGCCTGCCGCACGCCGACCTAATCCAAGAAGGCAACGTCGGCCTGATGAAGGCCGTCAAGCGTTTCGATCCCGAGCGTGGTGTACGCCTGGTGTCGTTCGCCGTCCATTGGATCAAAGCCGAAATTCACGAATTCATCATCCGCAACTGGCGCATGGTGAAGGTCGCTACCACCAAAGCACAGCGCAAGCTGTTCTTTAACCTGCGCAGCATGCGCCCCGATGGCCAAACGCTCGATCGCGAGCAAGTCGACCATATCGCGCAAGCGCTGAACGTACGCCGCGAAGACGTCAGCGAAATGGAAGTCCGCCTGTCCGGCCGTGATCTGTCGCTGGAAAAGCAGGATGACGACGAGGACGCTTACGCGCCCATTTCGTACCTCTCTGACGAAGGGCAAGCCGAACCCACTCGCGTGCTGGATCGTCGTGAATACGATCAGCTACAAGGCACGGGCTTGGCCAACGCGTTGGAGGCGCTTGATCCGCGCGCGCGCCGTATCATCGAGGCGCGCTGGCTGCAGGACGAGGGCGGCGCCACGTTGCAGGATCTGGCCCAAGAGTTCGGCGTATCGGCCGAGCGTATTCGCCAGATCGAAGCCGCGGCACTGAAGAAGATGCGCGGCGCGTTGTCTGCCTGACGCCATTTCTACCGGCTGGTAAGCCAGTACACGTAAAACGGCCTCCTGGGTGTGGATGAATGTCCACCTCGGGGGGCCGTGTCGTTTACATACGGCCTATGCTTACTGCGGTGTTCCCAAGGCACGCCCAGGACCGGAGTCGGTTACATTTTGATGCAATTTCCAGCCCCGTAAAGGCCCCAATCGGGAAACTAAATCGCCGTAAACGTGACTAACCACTGTAGACGACAATCGCCGTTCACGGCACATGTAGTCTTGCATCCGTTTCGGCTTCTCCTCTTCCCCTCCCCTAAGAAACGGATGCTTGCAGGGCACCTCGCATATCGGTGCCCTATTTTTTTGCCGGCGCGGTCCTTGGGTCCGTCACGCCGCCTGTGATTTCGTCTGCACCGCCTGCCACGCTGGCACGCCGATACGCCGCACGCCCGTGGCAAACGAGCCATCCTGATAAAGCTTCAACCAGCGGTAGCCGGGCGGCGACGGATCGATCGCATGTTTGCCATCGCGCACAGTAAATTGAAAACAGGTCGAGGGCGTCGCCAGCAAGCGTAGATGATGGCGTCGGCGATCCAGCGCCTGATGCACATGACCCCACAGCAGCACGCGCGTGCGCGGCAGCGCGGCCAGGCGCTGAAACAGCGTAGACGCGTTTTCCAACATCATCGTGTCGGTAAAGCCGCTGGCGACTTGGATAGGATTGTGGTGCAGGGCCACAAGCACATGACGATCTTGATCGCCGGCCGCGGTTTCCAATAAATCCAGCTGTTCGTCGCTCAGATACCCCGCGTTCGAGCCCGGGATCGTGGAATCCAGCATCACGACGCGCCAAGCGCCGATATCGACCACGGGGTCGGTCCAGGGGCCCAGCACCTCGCGCATCACCAGGGGATCATCATGGTTGCCGGGTAGACAACGCACGGGCCAGTTCGTTTCCGTCAATACGTGTTGTAGACGTTCGTAGGCACACGGCGAACCATCTTGCGACAGATCGCCGGTGGCCAGCACCAGGTCCGGGCGATGCCCGTTCGCGCGCACCAGATCGATCACCGCGCGCAGACTGGCATCGGTGTTGACATGGCACATTTCGCTTTCCGGCTCGGCCATCAAGTGCAAATCGGTGAGTTGTACCAACAGCTTGGGCGCCTCGGCACGGACAGAGCTGGAATGTGAAGCCTTCAAAGGGCCTCCATGCAGTTTATTAAAGCTCAGTACCTTACCGAAAAAGCCGCCGAAATGGGTTGTTTCTCCGGCAGCAGCGTAACCAAACGTGCTGAATCCGGCACTGCACGCCTGCAAGCATCGCGACGAAAAAGCGCTATTCTGTGAGCCTGGCTGAACTCTCAGCGTCTCGACACTTCCTCCATGGATATTGGATTCATTGTTTTTGGACTTGCGGGCCTGCTTACGCTGGTCTGTTTCATGCCGCCCTTAGCGGGCCGCGTCAAGCTGCCCTATTCCGTCCTGCTGGCAATCGTGGGGTGTTTGCTGGGTGTGGGCCTGCACCTGCATGGCTGGGCGCCTCCGGTGCTGGGCGACCTGTTCGACACCATCGAGCGGTTCGAAATTTCGTCCGAAACTTTCCTGATGGTGTTTCTGCCCGTGCTGCTGTTCGAGACGGCACTGGCGATGAACGTGCGTCGCCTGATGGACGATATTGGTCCTATTTTGATGATGGCGATCGTGGCAGTGGTGGTGTGTACGCTGGTGGTCGGCTGGACCGTCAATGCCGTGTCGTCGTATGGGATGGTCGCGTGTTTGTTGCTTGGCGCCATCGTGGCCACCACCGATCCGGTGGCCGTGGTCGGTATTTTCCGCGAGGTGGGCGCGCCCAAGCGGCTGACAACATTGGTCGAGGGCGAGGCCCTGTTCAACGACGCGGCGTCGATTGCGTTGTACTCGGTGCTGCTGGCCGTCCTGGGCGGTACGGGCACCTTGAGCGCCGGGGGCGTGTTTACCGATTTCATCACGCACTTTATCGGGGGAGGCGTGGCCGGCTTTGTCATGGGCCGGGCTGCGTGCTTTCTGTTTGCCTGGTTGCGCGGCTTTCCTACAGCAGAAATCACGCTGACGCTGACCCTCGCCTATCTCTCGTTCTTTATTTCCGAGCATTATCTCGGCGTGTCGGGCGTGGTCGCCACGGTGATCGCGGGCCTGGTCGTGGGGTCTACCGGCCGCACGCGCATGTCGCCGGTGACCTTCGAGCACCTGGCCAGTTCCTGGGAACAATTCGGCTTCTGGGCGAACTCGCTGATCTTTATTTTCGCGGCGATGCTGGTGCCCAAGCTCATGGCCGCCACGGACCCGCAAGAGTTGCTGCTGATTGTCGTGGTGTTTGTGGCGACCCTGTTCGCCCGTGCGTTGGTCGTATTCGGGCTGCTGCCACTACTGGGTTTGACGCCCTTTGGCACCAAGGTCAGCACGCCATACAAAACCGTCATGACCTGGGGAGGCTTGCGCGGCGCCGTGTCGCTGGCGCTGGCCTTGGCCGTGACCGAGCAAAGCGCCGTTCCCGAGGCCGAGAGACACTTTATTGCCGTGGTGACCACGGGCTTTGTGCTGGCCACGCTGTTCATCAACGGCATGACGTTGCGCCCGCTGATTCGAATGCTGGGGATCAATCAGCTCTCGAGTGCCGAGCGCACGATACGCAATCAGGCCTTGATGGTGGCGCTGGGGGACCTGCAGGGCAAGGCCGACGAAATCGCGGACACCGACCACATCAGTCCGGAAGCCCGCGACCGCATACACTCGGTGTTCGATGCCAGCCTGGCCAGTGTGCACGATGGCCAAGTGGGCCAGATGTCGCACGAGCAGCGGGTCCAAGTCGGGCTGGTCATTCTCGCGCAGCGCGAGCAGGAAATGTTCTTCGATATCCTGAAGGCGCAGATCGTGGATTGGCGTCTCGCCGAGTCGCTATTGGCGCGATCGGAACGATTAGAAGACGTGGTGCGTAACGGTGGCCTGGAAGGTTTTGAAAAGGGCATGGCGGCCGACGTTCGCTATTCACGCGCATTCCGTATCGCGCTGCGCATGCACTACATGTTTGGCTTTCAAGGATGGCTGGCCTACGAGCTCGGTAAACGGTTTGCGAGCCTCTTGACCAAGCGGTCCGTGGCACAGCGATTGATTATCTTCGCGCAGCAGCAGATCGCGCCCTTGCTCGGCGATGCGGCCGCCCAACAAATCGTGGCTGTGCATCAGCGCCGCCTCGACATGATTGTCCATGCCTTGCAATCGCTGAATCTGCAATATCCCTCCTACGCATTGTGGCTGCAGGAAAGCTACCTGGGTCGCACGGCGCGCGAGCTGGAACGCATCCGCTATCACGACATGCTCGAGCAGTTCCTCATCAGCGGCGAGGTTTATGCGGATCTCATGAGTCAGCTCAAAGGACGCTGGCGTCATATCGACAAGCACCCGCCGCTGGATATGGAGCTCAGCGCCGCCGAACTCATCAAGCGTGTGCCTTTGTTCGAAGGTTTAAGCGCCGATTCCCTGCATGCGATCGGCCGGTTGCTCAAACCCCGCCTCGCGCTGCCGGACCAACCGGTACTCACGCGCGGACGTCACGGGCTGGAGATGTGCTTTGTCGCCTCGGGTGCGGTGTCCGTGCATTTGCCCGATGGCACGACGATCGAACTAGGCAGTGGCGAATTCTTTGGCGAACTGGCGCTGCTGGGCGAACAGCAGATCACGCCGGACGTGCATTCACTGGGATATAGCAAGCTCTTGATGCTGTCCCTGCGCGACTTCGAGGCCTTGCTTGCGCGCGATGCCGATTTGCGCGAACGGGTGCAGCTGGTGGCCAAACAGCGGCTGCGCGCGATCGAGGTCTGGAAACAGTATTCGCAAACCGGTACGACCACCCCGTCCGAAAAGCCCGCCGATCCCCCCGCGGACATCGGCCCGGCAGCCCCGTCCAACGTCAGCTAGCTTAAATCTCGCCGTGCGCGTGGCGGCGGGTGATGTCTTCCAGGATGACGAGCGCGGCTTCTACCGTGAAGTCGCCCTCGTCGATGCGACGCAGAGCCTCGGCCACGCTGATCTGTTCAATTTCCATGACCTCGCCATCCTGGTTCACCGGGCATGTGCCGGCCGGCAACACGCAGGTGCTGGTGAGAATGTCCTCGACCTGATAACCCTCCGGCAGGCGACGGTGCATGCGCAATACCGTGCGCAACGGCGTACGGGCCGCGAGACTGTCGGGCGAGAGGCCGGCTTCTTCCGCGCATTCGCGCAATAGTGCGTGTTCCAGATCTTCCTGACTGCTGGCTAAACCGCCAACCAGCGTGTCCCACATGCCGGGATCGGTGGATTTACTCAACGCACGACGCGCGACCCACAATTTACCGTCCGGCGTCCAGGCATTCAGATGCACGGCGCGGGTCAATAGACCCAGGGGCCGCATGGCGGCGCGTTCGATCATGCCGAGCCGGGTGTCCATGGCGAATACATCCATGAGCTCATTACGCCAGCCGCGCAGGCAGTCGGCTTCGCGCAGCGTCTGTGCAACCCGAGCGAGCAATGCGTCCAGCTCGGCGCCCACGGGCAGCCCTGTTCCAATGCGCAGCGCATCGGGTTGCACTTGTACGCCAGCCAGCTGGCTGAGCGCATCGCAGGCGGCGTGCGTGGCCCACCCACAGCAATGGTCGGCAATATAGAGCGGGCGCGCTAATTCTGGCGGCGGCTCTTGTACGCGCTCGGCTAACCGCGTGTAGCGCGCGGACCAATGGGCGTCGTTGTCAATCGGGGCATATAACATGGGTGGATTTTAGTGCACACGGCCAACGCCGGCGCGCGCCGGATCGATGTTGTTGTGTATGATGCTGGAGCGTGAGATAACACCGGAAGGGGCGTCCGCTATAATTCCGAGGTTAGGGATTCAGGCCGGCCGCCGTCTCTGGGTCCAAGTCGCACCTGCCGTCTTAATAATTGCGAGCATTCCGTCCGCTGCAGCATCCCGGCCCGGAAGAGCCCGCAACATGTTTCGGAGTAAGCATGAAGAAGTGGTGGAGAGGGGTACTAAGCGTTTGTGGTTTGCTGTTTAGCTGTGCCGTCGGCGCGAAAGTAGAAAATATGCCCGGCGGACCCAAGGTTGATCAGCTCAACCTTCCCGAAGGCGTGACGCAGATCGCGCAGGATGTGATGTGGCTTCACTGGCTGCTGCTGACGATATGCGGCCTGATTTTCATTGGCGTCTTTGGCGTCATGTTCTATTCGATCTGGGCGCACCGCAAATCGCGCGGACACCAGGCCTCCACTTTTCATGAGCATCTGGGCGTTGAAGTCGCCTGGACGGTTATCCCTTTCATTATCGTGATTGCCATGGCCCTGCCCGCTACGCGGACGGTGGTTGCCATGAAGGACACTTCAAGCTCGGACATGACGGTCAAGGTCACGGGCTACCAATGGAAATGGGGCTACGAGTACCTCGATGGACCAGCGAGTGGCGTGAAGTTCCTGGCTACCCTGTCGACGCCTCGCGCGCAGATCGAGAATCGCGAGCCCAAGGGTCTGTATTACCTGATGGAGACCGATAACCATCTGGTCGTGCCTGTCGACAAGAAGATTCGTGTCGTGGTGACGGCCGCCGACGTGATTCACTCGTGGATGGTCCCCGACTTTGGTGTGAAGCAGGATGCGATCCCCGGCTTTTTGCGCGATACCTGGTTCCGCGCGGAGAAGCCCGGCATTTATCGCGGTCAGTGCGCGGAGCTGTGCGGCAAGGATCACGCCTTTATGCCTATCGTGGTCGAAGTGCTGCCGCAAGATAAGTTCGACGCGTGGGCCGAAGAGCAGAAAAAGAAAATGGCGGCCAACGCGGACGATCCCAACAAGGAATGGACCGCGGAAGAACTCATCGCGCGAGGCGAAAAGGTCTACGCCGCCAACTGTGTAGCCTGTCACCAGGCTAACGGTAAAGGCGTACCCGGCTCCTTTCCGGCCCTGGATGGCGACAAAACCGTCTTAGGTCCCAAAGACGCACAACTCGATGTCGTGCTGCACGGCCGGCCCGGAACGGCGATGGCCGCGTTCGGCGGTCAGTTGAATGACGTCGAAATCGCCGCTGTCGTCACCTATACCCGCAACGCCTGGAGCAACGCAGGCAAGGGCGAAGACCCCGTGGTTCAGCCCAAGGACTCGGTCGCTAAGCGCTGATCGCTAGCCCGTCCTTGAAGCGCAGAACCCGTTACGAGACATCACCGGACTCTCGCACGAGTCCGGCAAAGAGTAGGAAGGAGTCGATCATGAGCAGCGTCACTGTAGACCACGTCGCGCCGGGCCACGGGCACAGCCACGGCCACGATGACCACGATGACCATCACCACGCCATTCCGACAGGATGGCGACGTTGGCTGTTTGCGACCAACCACAAAGACATCGGGACGATGTATCTCATCTTCTCGTTCGTCATGTTGCTCGAGGGTGGCACGCTCGCCCTGCTCTTGCGCACGGAATTGTTCGAACCGGGTATTCAGTTCTTTCAGCCGGAACTCTTTAACCAGTTCACCACGATGCACGGACTCATCATGGTGTTCGGCGCGATCATGCCGGCCTTTGTGGGCTTTGCGAACTGGATGATTCCGCTGCAGATCGGCGCCTCGGATATGGCGTTCGCGCGGATGAATAACTTCAGCTTCTGGTTGCTGCCAGTGGCGGGCATCATGCTGACGGCGTCGTTCTTCGTGCCCGGTGGCGCGACGGCGGCAGGCTGGACCTTATATGCGCCGCTGTCCACGCAGATGGGTCCCGGCATGGATCTGGCCATCTTCGCGGTGCACATCATGGGCGCCTCGTCCATCATGGGCGCGATCAACGTGATCGTCACGATCCTCAACATGCGTGCCCCGGGCATGACGTTGATGAAGATGCCGCTGTTTTGCTGGACGTGGTTGATCACGGCTTTCCTCTTGATCGCGGTGATGCCGGTGCTGGCCGCGGCGATCACGATGCTACTGACGGATCGCCATTTCGGCACCGGGTTCTTTAATGCCGCCGCGGGCGGCGACCCCGTGCTGTATCAGCACGTGTTCTGGTTCTTCGGGCACCCCGAGGTTTACATCATGATCTTGCCGGCGTTCGGGATCGTGTCGGCCATCGTGCCCGCGTTCTCGCGCAAGAAGTTGTTCGGCTATGCCTCGATGGTGTATGCGACCTCGGCCATCGCGGTGCTGTCCTTTATCGTGTGGGCGCACCACATGTTCACCACCGGCATGCCGATCACCGGTCAGCTGTATTTCATGTACGCCACCATGCTGATCTCCATCCCCACCGGGGTGAAGGTGTTTAACTGGGTGGCCACGATGTGGCGCGGTTCGATGACGTTCGAAACGCCGATGTTGTTCTCGATCGGGTTTATCTTCGTGTTCACGATCGGCGGCTTCACGGGCCTGATTCTGTCGGTGGCGCCTATCGATATTCAAGTCCACGATACCTATTACGTGGTGGCGCACTTCCACTACGTGCTGGTGGCGGGTTCGCTCTTCGCGTTGTTCGCGGGCGCCTATTACTGGGTGCCGAAGTGGACCGGCCGCATGTACAACGAAAAGCTGGGCAAGCTGCATTTCTGGTCGACGCTGATTTCGTTTAACGTGACCTTCTTCCCGATGCACTTTCTGGGTCTGGCTGGCATGCCGCGCCGTTATGTGGATTATGCGGCGCAGTTCACGACCTTCCACCAGATCGCGACGATTGGCGCGTTCTGGTTTGGCATCTCGCAGTTGCTCTTCCTCTACATCATGGTGCAGTGCTATCGCGGCAAGGGTGCGATCGCGCCGGCCAAGCCGTGGGAAGGTGCCGAGGGTCTGGAATGGACGGTGCCGTCGCCGGCGCCCTTCCATACCTTCGAGACGCCGCCCGAGGTGAAGTAAGCACAAGAGGTGATAGTCATGACTCCGGAGCAACGCCGTCGTAATAAGAAAGTTGCGCTGATCTTGGTGGCGCTGGTGGTGGCGTTGTTCGCCTGGACGTTCTTTCGCGGCTCCGTGGTGTTTACCAAATAGGTGCTGCGATGACCCAAGACATCCGTGATGCTTCGCGACGCAAGCTGAGCTTTTTTCAAACGCTCAAAGCCGTGTTGTGGGGAATGTTCGGCGTGCGTCGCGGGTCGGGTTATCAAGAGGATGCGGCCAAGCTTAACCCCGTGCATCTGATCATCGCGGGCATCTTGGCAGGCGTGATTTTTGTATTGGTGCTAATCGCGATCGTGCGATGGGCCGTGGCGAGTTTGAGCTAAGGAGACGACCATGAGTGCAAGCCACTCGGTTCATGTGAAAGAGGCGCCTTACTACTACGTACCCGCGGATTCCGCGCACCCCGTGCGCACAGCGGTCTGTCTGTTGGCGATGGGCTTGGGCGCGGCGGCTTGGATTAACCAGGTCGGCTGGGGCAAGTGGGTCGTGCTGGTGGGCTTTCTGGGTCTGATCACCTCGCTCTATTACTGGTTTGGCGATGCGATACAGGAATCGGAAACCGGCCTGAACAGCAGACGCATCGATGTGTCGTATCGATGGAGCATGAGCTGGTTCATCTTTTCCGAGGTCATGTTCTTTGCGGCGTTTTTCGGCGCGCTCTGGTATGTGCGTACGATCACGACGCCATGGCTGGGTGACCTGGATCACCGCTTGATGCTGTGGCCGGATTTTCAGGCGGCGTGGCCGAACTTCGGGCCGGCCGGGGTGGTCGAGCCGTTCCAGACCGTGGGCCCGTTCTGGCTGCCGACCATCAATACCGCGTTGCTGCTGACCTCGGGTGTCACGCTGACCATCGCGCACCATGCGCTGCGTGAGGACCATCGTCGCAAGGCGATCTTCTGGTTGTTCGCCACGGTGGCGCTTGGTTTTATCTTCGTGGTGTGCCAGGCGTATGAGTACCGTCACGCTATTTACGACCTGAACCTGAAATTCAGCTCTGGCGCGTATGGGTCGCTGTTTTACATGCTGACTGGCTTTCACGGCTTTCACGTGATCATTGGCGCGACCATGCTGACGGTGATCATGATCCGTCTGATGCGCGGCCACTTCACCCCTCAGCATCACTTCGGCTTTGAGGGCGCGGCGTGGTACTGGCACTTCGTGGACGTGGTGTGGCTGGGCCTGTATTTGTTTGTCTACTGGTTCTAAGCGAACACGGGCGTCACCGTGGCATCGGGGTGGCGCCTACGGGCACACTCCGCGGGCTGCGCCAGGCGCAGCCACGCAGACGGGCGCAGCCCGGCAGTGATCAGCGAAAACCGGTACTCTCTATCCAGCCCATGTAGTGGGCGAACAGCACAAACAAAAACAGGACTACCGATAACCCGATGCGTACCGTCAATGCGTTGACCGTACGATTGGTGGTGCCCTTATCCTTCATCAAGTAAAACAGCGCAGACGCCAGACTGGCCAGAATACCGATGAATGCCAAGACGACAACAATGCGCATTTTGGCCTCCGGGGTAAAACGGAATTATTGCAGACATGGCTCATTCAGTACGGCGTATCTTGTTAACTTTGGTACTGCTGGGCCTGGTCGTCGCGCTGTGTGTTTCGTTGGGGGCATGGCAGCTGCGTCGCGCGGACGAACGTCTGGCCACGGCCGAGCGCATTGAGGCAGGCCGGGCGCAGGCGCCCGTGGTGCTTAGAGCAAGCACGCCCGATACGGAGCTTACCGCCTGGCGGCCGGCGCGGGTCGCGGGACAATGGCTGAATCAATTCACCATCTTGCTGGATAACCGTAACCAGCACGGCAAACCCGGCTACTGGCTCGCCACGCCGATGCTGCTTGCCGGGCGCGATGAAGTCGCGGTGCTGGTGCTGCGCGGATGGCTGCCTCGGACCTTGGGTGCGAATGCGGGCGTGCGTCAGCTTCCCGATCTGCCACCGACGCCAGACGGCGTCCAGACCATCGTGGGCGAGATGTATCCCCACGTGCCGCGCTTGTTTGAATTATGGTCATTGGGCTCAGACAAACAGGGTCAGTTGCCGGCGACCTTGCCTGCCGCGGACGGCATCCCACAGTTGCAGAATCTGGAATTGGCCGACTACTCCAAGGCCACGGGATTGCGGCTGCTGCCCGTGGTTCTGATGCAGACCGAGGGCGAGGACGCGCTGGTGCGCGATTGGCCCCAGCCGTCCGTCGACTATCACCAGAATCGCGGCTATGCCCTGCAGTGGTTTTCATTCGCGGCAATTGCCGCGATCGCGGCCTTGGTGCTGGCTTGGCGCACCTGGCGGCGGCCATGAGGGCGCCCAGGATTTTGGAACTTTCGCCCGATCAACGACTCTGTCGATGCTGGCTCCCATAGGAAGATACACGTGGCGCAAATGAATCTCACCGGCCCCGCGAAGAAGCGATCGCTCACGCCGCTGGTATTGGTATTGCTGTGTTGCCTTGCGCCCGTCGTGGCGGCTTTTCTCGTCTATAGCAACCCGCAATGGTGGCCGGATCAGTCCAGTAACTATGGCACCCTGGTCGAGCCGCAGCGCCCCATGCCGGGCCCAGATGCGCTGCAATTGACTACACTAGAGGGCGCGCCCTTTGACCTGAATAGTTTGAAGGGCAAATGGCTGCTAGTCAGCGCAGGCGAGGCCGCGTGTCCCGAATCCTGCGCCCGCCAGTTGTTCATCACCCGTAATTCGCATGCCAGCCAAGGCAAGAATGTCGACCGGCTGGCGCGTGTCTGGTTCATCACCGATGACGGCCAGGTGCCTGAGAAGGTCTTGCAAGCCTACCAGGGCACGATCATGCTGCGGGCCAAGCCTGAACAACTGGCGCGTTTTCTGCTGCCCGCAGAGGCACCACCCCGCCCGGCGAGCCCGTCGGCCGATTCACCTGTACGCTCTGTTTCATTGTCCCAAGCTGTTTCTCCCGCCGATCCCTCCGCCCTCGCCGCCGCGCAAGCATTATCAGGTCCTATCTGGGTCATCGACCCGCTAGGCAATCTGATGCTGCAATTTCCGCCCGAGGCCGATGGGGTGAGAGTACGCAAGGACATCAGCAAGCTTGTGTATAACTCGCGCATTGGTTAACACCCGCGTCGCTATGCAATCCATCAAAGAACGTTATCGCAAACTGGTGTTTTTCACCTGGTTCCTGACCCTCGATCTGATCATGTTCGGCGCGTTTGTACGCCTGACGGATTCGGGTCTGGGCTGCCCCGATTGGCCGGGGTGTTATGGCAATGTCACGCCCATCGGCGCGCTCAGTGACATCCATCAAGCCGCGCAAGCCATGCCTTATGGCCCGGTGACGCTGTCCAAGGCGTGGATCGAGATGATTCATCGCTATGTCGGCGCATTTTTAGGGATGTTGATCATCGCGATTGTGTGGATGGCGTGGCGCTACCGGCGTGAATTGGGTCGCTCCCCCGTGCTGGCGGTGGTGACTTTGATCGCGGTGTGCGTGCAGGGGGCGTTCGGCGCATGGACGGTCACGCACAAACTCATGCCCGCCGTGGTGACGCTGCATTTGGTGCTGGGGTTGTCGCTATTGGCCTTGATGACGTGGCTATCCGCGCGCGAGCGGGTGCATGATCCCGTGCCGGTCAGCGCGAAGCGCTGGCGACCGTGGCTGATTGTCGGACTGGCGCTGTTGGCGGTGCAAATCGCGTTGGGCGGGTGGGTAAGCACTAACTATGCTGCGCTGGCTTGCCTGGATTTCCCGACCTGTCACGGGGAATGGGTGCCCGAGATGGATTTCGCGGGCGGGTTCTCGGTGATCCGGGGCTTGGGCGAACTGCCTTCGGGTGAAATGATTTCCCAGCATGCGCTGACGGCGATCCACTGGGTGCACCGCAATTTCGCCTTTATCGTGCTGATTTATTTGGGCGCGTTGGCGTGGCGATTGCGAGCCGTGTCGGGATTGCGAGGTCCGGCCACGCTGATGCTGGCGTTGTTGGGCGCACAGTTGTTGACGGGTCTGACGACGATTTTCTTCCAGTGGCCGTTGTTGATTGCGGTGTTACATAACGGCGGCGCGGCGGGCCTGACGCTGGTGAGCGTGGTCATCCTCGTGCGTCTGGCCAACGCGGGCCGGGTGCCGTCGGCCGGATTGGCGCCGGGCGTTTAAAATAGCTCCCATGTCTAGTCTTGCCGCTCCTCAATCGGGCCTGTTGCGCCAGTATCTCGTGCTGACCAAGCCGCGCGTGACGCAGCTGGCTGTGTTCTGCGCCGTCATCGGTATGTTCCTGGCCGTGCCGGGGATGCCCGATCTGGGCCGCGTGGTCTTCGGGACCGTAGGTATCTGGTTATTGGCGGCCGCCGCCTTTGCAATCAACTGCCTGATCGAGCAGGAGGTGGATGCGCGCATGTTGCGCACCGCCCGCCGCGCCACCGCGCGCGGCACGATTTCGGCGACCCAAGTGATTTTGCTGTCCGGGTTGCTGGGCGGCGCCGGCATGCTGGTGTTGTATCACCTGGTGAACCCGTTGACGATGTGGCTGACTTTCGCCACGTTCGTGGGCTACGCGATCATCTACACCATCATTCTCAAGCCACGCACGCCCCAAAACATCGTGATTGGCGGGCTATCGGGCGCGATGCCGCCCGCGCTGGGCTGGGCGGCGGTGGCCGATGCCGTGCCCGCCCAGGCATGGGCACTGGTCTTAATTATCTTTATTTGGACGCCCCCGCATTTCTGGGCGCTGGCGCTGTATCGCCGCCACGATTATGTGAAATCGGGGCTGCCCATGTTGCCAGTCACGCATGGCGAGGAATACACGCGACTGCAGATCCTGCTGTATAGCTTGGCGCTGGTGGCCTCGACGGTCTTGCCGTTTATCGTGCGCATGAGCGGCTGGTTCTATATGGTGTGCGCGCTGGTGCTGGGTGCGATGTTTGTCAGCTACGCGTGGCGGTTGTACCGTCAGTACAGCGACGAGTTGGCGCGTCGCCTGTTCCGGTTCTCGATCCTATATCTGTCGTTGTTGTTCGCCGCCTTATTGGTGGACCACTGGGCCGGCTTGTTGCTTTGACCTGGGAGATCCCATTCATGTCCGTGTTTTCCGCCCTACGCCGCACGTTATTGCGCGGCGCGGCCCTTATGCTTGCCGCCGGCGTGCTGGCCGGTTGCAGCGAGCCCGAAGCAAAATTCCAGGGTAGCGACATCACCGGGACTCACCTGGGCCGCGCGATGGCCCTGACCGATCAAAACGGCGAAAAGCGCACGATCGAGGGCTTGGCCGGCAAAGTGGTGGTGGTGTTTTTCGGCTTCACCCAGTGTCCGGACGTATGCCCCACGGCCTTGGCTGAGCTCTCGCAAGTCATGCAGAAGCTGGGCCCGGACGCCGATCGCGTGCAGGTGCTGATGGTGACCGTGGATCCCGAGCGTGACACCCCGGAGATCCTAAAGCAATACGTGACGAGCTTCGACCCACGTTTTCTCGGCTTGACGGGTACGCCCGCCGAGATTCGCGCGGCGGCGGCATCATTCAAAGCGTATTACGCCAAGATCCCCACCGAGGGGGACAACTACACCATGGACCATACCGCCGCCTTCTATCTCTTTGATCCGAAAGGCGAATCGCGGGTCTTGCTTGGCAATAGCCTGGGCGCCGACGCGATGGCGCACGATATCAAGCTGTTGTTGGACTCGAAATAAGCGCGGACGCTCGCTTGTCGCGGCGGGCGGCCGGCAGAACGCCCCTCTAGTTTGCCGTGGCCGGTCGGGTATTGCGCCAAGCTTCGTAGGCCGCGCGCGCTTCGGGCGTCAGTTCATCGGGCGGCAGCTCGCGCCGGTGGCCCACGATCATCAAGGCGTAGGGCGTGGCCAGGGCTGCCGCTTCGCGGCACAAGCGCGATTCCTCCCCGCGCGAGGGCTCTCTTTCACGCCAGTAATTGATGGCCTGTTCCAGTTCGGGTAGAGAGATGGGAGAATTCATGCGTCTATTGTCCCAGAATCGCTCGGGCCTGACGCGCTGCAGCTTGCAAAGCGTCACGTTCGCAACAGGGCGATACTTCCGCGCACCGCCTTTGGCAGCTTGCTGCAATCGAGCGTAATATCGGCATCTGCACACGGTGACGGATCATCTTTCTGGCGAGCGGCAACTGGCCTGCCCCTGCTGCCTCGGGGCGCTGTCGCGCCGCGGATGACAGCCGCCTCCTACTGCCTGCTATCGGAGACTGTATGACTACGTCCAAATCGAATCCGTTCGTGCTGCCTGGCCTCGGGCAGGAGGGAGACCTCGCCGGTAACCCGTTTTTGGCCAGCATGGAAATGATGCGCAACGCATGGGCCGGATTGACCGGCCCGGGTGGGTTGGCGCAGTCCTTGCCGATGGCGCCGCCCATGAATCTCGAAGACCTGGAGCGTCGCATCAACGAGCTGCGCTCCGTCGAAAGCTGGCTGCGGATGAACTTGTCCATGTTGAGCAGCGCGATCCAGGGTATGGAGGTGCAGCGTTCAACGATTGCGACGCTGCGTTCTTGCGTGGCCGCCGGTGCGAATGCGGACGGGCCGTCTCCGCTGGAAGTCGTGCTGGGACTCAAGCCTGGCAAAGACGCGGCCCCGCCTTTCGCTGCGCCCAAATCTGAGCCCGAACCCCAGCCGCCGGAGACGCCGACCGGCAGTGAAGGCGCCAGCGCAGCCGATCCGATGGCCCAGGCTGCGCAGTCAGCGTCGCAAGCGTGGTGGAATTTGCTGCAGCAGCAGTTCAACCAGATCGCTACCGCGACCGCCGCCAGCATGCCGCCCACGCCGCAGGCCGGGGCACCCGCAGCGGGCGCTGACGCGCCATCGGCTGCTTCCGACGCCGCGCCGCGCAAGCGCGCCCCGCGTAAAACCGCGGCCAAGCGCGCAACCAACACTCGTAAATCCTAATCTTCCCCGTCGGGGGCGGGGCGCGCGCCTGCTGTACGCGCCTCGATTAATTCTGATCCACTTATGCTTAACGTCGTTATCCTCGCTGCCGGTCTCGGTAAACGCATGCAGTCCGATCTGCCCAAGGTCTTGCACCCGCTGGCCGGTAAACCCATGCTCGAACACGTGGTCGACAGCGCCACAGCGCTGAATCCCGGCCGCATCGTCGTCGTGGTGGGGCATGGTGCCGAGCGCGTACGCAGCGCGTTCGAAGGCCGCGAGGGACTGAGCTTTGCCCTGCAACAACCGCAGCAAGGCACGGGCCATGCCGTGCAGCAAGCTGTCCCGCTTTTGGGCGAAGATGGCAATAACGATGTGACCTTGGTGCTATACGGCGATGTGCCGCTGGTGCAGCCGGAAACGCTAAATCGACTGCTCGAGGCGCGCGGTGACGGCGCAGCCGTGTTGACGGAGATCCTCGACGACGCCACAGGCTATGGCCGTATCGTGCGCGATGCGCAAGGCCAAGTCGCGCGTATTGTCGAGCATAAGGACGCCAACGACGAAGAGCGCGCGATTTGCGAGGTCAATACCGGTATTCTGGTGGCCCCGACGGCCAAACTGAAAGACTGGCTCAGCCGCATCGACAACAACAATGCGCAAGGCGAGTATTACCTGACCGATGTGGTGGGCCTGGCCGTCGCCGACGGCGTGGCAGTGGGCGCCGCACACCCGGCCGCGGGTTGGGAAACGCTGGGCGTAAACAGTCGCGTGCAACAGGCCGAGCTGGAGCGCCGCTATCAGTATGAACAAGCGCGTCGCCTGTTAGAGGCCGGCGTCACGCTCATGGACCCCGCCCGTTTCGATGTGCGAGGTTCCCTCGCCTGCGGACGCGATGTCGTGATCGATGTGGGGTGCGTGTTCGAAGGCAAGGTGGAGTTGGCAGACGGCGTGCGCGTCGGACCACATTGTGTGCTGCGCGATGTCTCGGTCGGCCCCGGTACGCAGATCGAAGCGTTCAGTCACCTGCAACAGGCGGTGGTGGGCGGGGACGCCCGCATTGGTCCCTATGCGCGCCTGCGTCCCGGCGCCAAGCTCGGCGATCGTACCCATGTCGGTAATTTTGTCGAAATCAAAAACAGTGTGCTCGACGTCGATAGCAAGGCGAATCATCTCGCCTATATCGGTGATGCCGATGTGGGCGCGCGCGTCAACGTCGGTGCAGGCACCATCACCTGCAACTACGATGGCGTGAACAAATTCCGTACGACGATCGAAGACGATGCGTTTATCGGTTCGGATACGCAACTCGTAGCACCCGTACGCGTGGGACGCGGCGCCACCTTGGGGGCGGGAACCACGCTGACCGAGGACGCGCCAGCAGGCAAGCTCACGCTATCGCGCGCCCGTCAAACCACTATCGAGGGTTGGCAGCGTCCGCAGAAGAAATCGTGAGTTCGAACACGCCAAACTGCGCGCAGTCGCGCGGCGCCAAGGAACGTCAGGCCTTGCCCGACGGTTTGCCCACGCCGCGCCGCCACTATGCGGCGGCAACCGTCCTGGTGGGCATCAGCATGTCGGTGCTCGACACCTCGATCGCCAACGTGGCATTGCCCACCATCGCGGCAGACTTGCATGCACAGCCCTCGCAGGCAGTTTGGGTCGTCAACGCGTATAACCTCGCGGTGGTGATGCTGTTGTTGCCGCTATCCGCGGTGGCAGAGCGCGTGGGCTTTCGCCGGATGTTTACGGTGGGCTTGGCGTTGTTTGCGATCGCGTCGTTGTGTGGCGCGTTGTCGCAGACGCTTTGGCATCTGACGGCGGCGCGCGTGGTGCAAGGCATAGGCGCGGCATCGCTGATGTGCATGTTTGGCGGTCTGGTGCGCAATATCTACCCGTTGCGTATGCTGGGCCGAGGTATCAGCATTAACGCAACGACTGTCGCGATCATGTCGGTGCTTGGGCCGACGGTAGGATCGATCATCCTCGATGTGGCGCATTGGCGGTGGATCTTCGCGATCAATATTCCCATCAGTGTGGGCGTCATGTTTGGCTTGCGTTATTTGCCCGAGGTGCCCCGTAGCGTCGGACGTCTGGATTGGAGCAGCGCCTTGCTTTGCATGGTGACGTTGGGCGTTTTTATCACCGGCGTTGATATGCTGGGGCAAAGTCCCTGGCGTGGCGTCGCGCTGATCACGCTGTCTGTCATCGCGGGGGGCATACTGGTGCGGCGCGCGAGCCATCAGACCGCGCCACTTGTGCCCGTGGACTTGTTGCGTATCCGGCCTGTTGCGTTCGCCGTGGGAGCGTCGGTATGTACATTTGCCGCGCAGATGGCGGCCTTTGTGTCGCTACCGTTTTACTTTCAGCAGGTGCTGGGACGTCCCTATCTAGAGGTGGGTTTGTTGATGGGGGCGTGGCCAATCGGCACGGCCATCGTCGCGCCGTTTGCGGGTCGTTTATCCGACCGCTATTCCGCTGCGATGTTGAGCGGTGTCGGTGCGGGCGCGATGACTTTGGGATTAGCGGCGCTGGCCATCTTGCCATTGAGCGCGCATAACGGCGTGATCATGGTCGCGATGGGTCTGACCGGAATGGGTTTCGGATTTTTTCAGACTCCTAACAATCGCGCGATGTTGTCATCGGCGCCGCGCCAACGCAGCGGGGCCGCTGGCGGGATGCAGGCGACGACTCGCGTGTTCGGTCAGAGTTTCGGTACGGCCCTGGTGGCGATTGCGTTCAGCGTGGGCGGCGCGAATGGTTCTACCGTTGCGCTCGTGCTTGCCATGTTGTGCGCGGCGGGCGCCATCGTGGTGAACTCTGTGCGGGCGAACAAGCTTCGCGTCGAATGATGAAAATCCTGCAACTGAATTTCGAAAAAGGCTGGCGCGGCGGTGAGCGTCAAACGCTCTACTGCATGCGCGCGTTTCGTGCGGCGGGGCATGATGTAGAAGTGTTATGCCGCGCAGGTGCGCCGCTAGAGGCGCGTTGCAAGGAAGAAGGCTTTGTCACGCATGGCGTGCGTAACGTGCCGGCGCAGCTCGCGTATCTGGCGCGGGCGGGTCGGCACTACGACATCATCCACGCCCAGACGGCGAACACCGTTACCTGGGCAGTGTTAACCAAAGCCTTGCACGGCCGTCCGGTGGTGTTTTCGCGTCGTACATCATTCGAAGTTTCACCCGGTGACCAGTGGAAGACCGGCGCGAAATGGCGCCGCGTGGATGGCTTTGTCGCGATCAGCGAGATGGCCGCGGCCGAGCCCAGACGTTTAGGCTTGCAGCCCGTGATCATCCGCAGTGCTGTTGAGCCCCACGCCATCGACCATGCGAATGTCGAACGTTTAGTGGCCGAACTGGGGCTGCAGGGCAAAAAGGTATTGGCTACCTCGGCGGCCCTGATTCACGATAAAGATCCGCTCACGTTGATACGCGCGGTGGGCGAATTGGCGCGCGCGCGTCGCGATTTTGTGTTCGTGCACTTTGGCGCGGGGGGCGATCGCGAGGCGCAGGCGCGCGCGGAAGTCCAAGCCTTAGGGTTGCAAGACGTCTACCTGTTCGCGGGTTTTCGCAAGGGTGTGGAAGACTTCTACAGCATCTTTGACGTGTTCGTGATGAGCTCCATCGAAGAAGCGCTCGGCAGCAGTGTGCTGGACGCTTTTCTGCAACGCGTACCGGTCGTGTCTACGGACGCTGGTGGCCTAAAAGAAAGTCTGGCCGATGGTCGTGGCGTGTTGTGTCCGGTTGGCGATGTGCAAGCGTTAGCGAGTGGCATGGCGCGTTGTCTGGACGATGCTGCGTTCCGCGACGCGTGCACGCAGCGTGCGTACGACTATGTTCGTAGCGAGCATGATGTGACAGAGATGGGGCGGCGTTATCTGGCGCTGTTCGAACGTCTGCTGGCGCAGCGTTGATGCGCAACAGTTAAACCGCTGAAATATCCACGCGGGTTTCAAATTTCGCCCGATGCACCGAGAAAAACGTGCGCACATTGCGCACGTTTGCCTGTGCCGTGAACGCGCGATGCACGAGTGCGTGATAAGCAGGCATATCGGGCACTTGAGCAATGACAACGAAATCCGGGCCGGTGGATACGCGATAGCACTGCAGCACCGCGGGCTCGTTCAGCATTGCTGTTTCAAAGGCAGCGAGGTTCTCCGCGGCCTGTATATCCAGTGTGATCTCGACGATCGCCGTCAAACTGCTGCCTATCTTCTCTGGCGCCAAGATGGCAACCTGGCGCGTGATTACCCCCGTTTCCACGAGCCGTCGCACGCGGCGCAGGCACGTAGGCGGCGATGCATGGACGCGGCCGGCCAGTTCTTGGTTGGTCAGCGCGCAGTCTTGCTGGAGCTGGACGAGGATGCGGCGGTCGAGGTCGTCTAATTCGACCAAAGGGGATTGATTCACGTACTTTTATTTCATCGGAAATCGCTAAAAGAAAGAATATTTAATCATACTTATGTAAGAAAATAAGCTTTCATATTCATCAAAATTAAGAAATCAAATTTCATCCCAACCAGCGCACAATGCGCCACATACTTACCGAAAACGAGGTTTTCTATGTGCGGAATTGTCGGCGCAGTCGCTCAACGTGACATCACCCCCATCCTGGTCGAGGGCCTGAAGCGGCTGGAATACCGCGGCTATGATTCCTGCGGCGTTGCCTTGTATATGGACGGCGCGTTGCGGCGCACGCGCAGCACCAAGCGCGTGGCCGAGCTGGGCGACCAGATCGCCGAGGACAAGCTGTCGGGTTTCACCGGCATTGCGCACACCCGTTGGGCCACCCATGGCGCACCCGCCACGCACAATGCCCATCCGCACTTCTCGCAGCTGGGTAACGACGAGCCTCGTATCGCGCTGGTCCACAACGGCATCATTGAAAACCACGATGAACTTCGCGCCGAATTGCAGGCCGCCGGCTATGTGTTCGAAAGCCAGACCGACACCGAAGTCATCGCGCACTTGGTCAACCACCTGTACAACGGCGACCTCTTCGAGGCCGTGCAACAAGCCGTGCGCCGTCTCGAAGGCGCATACGCCATTGCCGTGTTCTGCCGCGATGAGCCGCATCGTGTCGTGGGCGCGCGCCAGGGTTCGCCCTTGGTCGTGGGCGTGGGCGAAAACGAGAACTTCCTCGCTTCTGACGCCTTGGCACTGGCCGGCACCACCGATCGCATCATTTATCTCGAAGACGGCGACGTAGTGGATCTGCAGCTCTCGCGTGTATGGATCACGGATACCGAAGGCAAGCCAGTCGAACGCCAGACCCACACTGTGCATGTGCACACGGGTGCCGCCGAGTTAGGCCCCTATCGCCATTACATGCAGAAGGAAATCTTCGAGCAGCCGCGCGCGGTGGGCGATACGCTGCAGGCCATCGAAGCCATTACGCCGGAGCTGTTTGGCGATGAGGCGTACAAGATTTTCAAGAACATCGACTCCGTGCTGATCCTGGCTTGCGGCACCAGCTACTACGCGGGTTTGACGGCGAAATATTGGATTGAATCCATTGCGCAGATTCCTGTCGCAGTCGAAATCGCCAGCGAGTATCGCTATCGCGACAGCGTACCGAATCCGCGTGCCCTGGTGGTGACCATCTCGCAGTCCGGTGAAACCGCCGACACGCTCGCGGCGTTAAAGCACGCACGATCGCTGGGCATGGAAAACACGCTGACCGTGTGCAACGTATCCACCAGCGCCATGGTGCGCGAATGCAAGCTTGCTTACATCACGCGCGCGGGCGTGGAAATTGGCGTGGCCTCCACCAAAGCCTTCACGACGCAGTTAACGGGTTTGTTCCTGCTGACGCTGGCCTTGGCTCAAGTGCGCGATCGTTTGACCTCTGAACAAGAAGCCGAACACCTCAAAGCCTTGCGTCACCTGCCGGTCGCCATTGGTTCTGTCCTCGCGCTGGAGCCGCAAATCATGGCATGGGCGGATCGTTTCGCCACCAAAGAGAATGCCCTATTCCTGGGCCGTGGCATGCACTATCCCATTGCGTTGGAGGGTGCGTTAAAGCTGAAAGAGATCAGCTACATTCACGCGGAAGCCTATCCCGCTGGGGAGCTCAAACATGGCCCGCTGGCGCTTGTGACCGAGCATATGCCGGTGGTGACGATCGCTCCGCGCGATGCGCTGTTGGAAAAGCTGAAATCCAATATGCAGGAAGTGCGCGCCCGTGGCGGCGAGCTATACGTGTTTGCCGATGCGGATAGTCGCATCACTAATAGCGATGGTATGCACGTGATTCGCATGCCGGAGCACTATGGCATGCTGTCGCCGATTCTGCATACGATACCGCTGCAGTTGCTGTCGTATCACACGGCGTGTGCACGTGGGACGGATGTGGATAAACCGCGGAATCTGGCGAAGAGTGTGACGGTGGAGTAAGCACACGCGAAGCCGTGGCGCCTGAATGGAAGACATCAGGCGCCATTATGAACGAACGAAGTGCAATGCCTCTGTCTTTATCCAAGCCAATGACGGAGGATCAAGCCAGACGCACATCATGTTCAGGAAGCACGACCAAATCCTCCCGCCCGGTCGCGTGCAGCTGCATGGCCTCGCGCGCAATCGCGACAATGGCCGCGCCTAGTTTCACCGCGTGATCCGGGCGCCAGCTGGCGATGAGCGGCATGTCGGCCAAGGGATGGTCGCATTGGATCAGACGATAATCGCCGCTCTCGATGAAAGGCCTCGCGCACGCGATGGGCAAGGTCGCGATACCGATATTCTGTTCCAGCAATTTGCGGCTCGCGCCAATCGAAGACACGAAGTGCATGTGATGCGGCCACACACCGTTCTTCTCCATAATGTGCAACAGCGACATATAGGGTTGAGAGTCCCGCGGGAACGTGATGATCGGCCAGCTCGTCAGTTCGCTCAAGCTCATGCGCTGTGGAACATCCGACTCGGCCAGGCAAATCCAGCCCATCTTCATCGCGCCTATTTCGCGGTTGTACATGTTCTCTTCGACAATAGGGTCCGCTTGCAAGGCGATATCGACTTCGCCATTACGCATGAGCTGATGCAGTCGACGCGCGGACTCGGTAGTGAGCTCGATCTGCGCCTCGGGCAGTTCGCGTTCGAGTCCGCGTACCAGTTCGGGAAACCAGGAATGGGTGATGGATTCAATGACCCCCAAACGCAGACGGCGCCGCAGCGGTAGTGCGTCGCGCATGAGATGAAGCATGGATTTGGATGCCTCCACCATTTGCTGAGCGTAGGGCAGCAGCATGCGTCCCGCGTGGGTCAACTGTACCGAGCGGGCCTTGCGCTCGAACAGCGGCTGGTTGAACTCCTCCTCCAGCGCGGCGATGCGTCCCGAGATGGCGGCTTGCGTCAGATTGCATTTCGCCGCTGCGGCTTTGAAGCTGCGCAGCTGCGCCACCCAAATAAAGGTCTCCAGGAATCGTACATTCACGGCGTTTTTCCCGCCCCGAAGTGAGGCATCAAGCATTTCCGGGGGTAGTTTATTCCAACTTTTAGTTATCGTTGACGCCCGTCATTGCTACGTCATTACAGGTTTCATTAACTTTTTCTTATCGCACAGATCGAAAAAAAAAGTTTGTTGACATCTCGACGCAATGTGAAAATGCGCCTTCCGATTAGGGGAATGCTATGAAAAAGATATCTCGTCTGGCCGCGTTCTGCGGCGTCGCCTGCAGCATGTTGTTCGCCTCCCAAACGGTGTCGGCGGCCAAGGTAAAGTGGGATCTGACCAACGACTACCAAGCCTCTTCGCTTTCCGGTCAGATGGACCAAATGTTTGCGAAGAAGGTCAACGAGCTGACCGACGGGCGCGTGACGGTCAACGTTCACCTCGGCGGATCGCTGGGCTATAAGTCGGCCGACGCGCTGGATGCCGTGGAAACCGGCGCGGTTCAGATCGCCGACTCGTCCAGCTCGTTCTGGGGCGGCCTGGATCCGCTGTTCAAGCTGACCAGCATGCCGTTTGTCGTGTCGACGTATGAAGAAGCTCGTATTCTCTACGATGTGGCGCGTCCTTATTACGAGAAGGCGCTGCTCGAGCGTAATCAATACCTGCTCTACGTGATCCCATGGGCTCCGTCGGGTCTGTGGACGCGTAAGCCGATCAACAACCAAGCCGATCTGGCCAACCTGCGTATTCGCACGTACGATCCGAACGGAATCGTAGCGCTGCGTGCCATCGGCGCGGCCCCGTTGCAAACCCCGATCGGCGATGTGATGCCCATGCTGGCGACCAACGCGCTCGACGGTGTGTTGACGGCGGCCGAAGGCGGCGCGGTGCTGAAGTTCTGGGAACAGCTTCCCCATTACACCGCCATCAACTACGCCATGTCCTTGCAGATCGCCGCGATCAACAAAGACGCGTTCGACGATCTGTCGGAAGCCGATCGCAAGGCCGTCATGCAGGCCGCGAAAGATACCGAGGACTTCGGTTGGAACGAGTTGAAGGCACGCGAAGTGGCGACCTACGAACTCATGCGCAAGAACAACGTGACGATCGCCACGGAAATCGATCCCGCCTTCATGAGCGCATTGCGCGACACCAGCAAGACGATTCAGGAAAGCTGGTTGAAGGAAACGGGCGAGCGCGGCCAGAAGATCCTCAACGACTTCAACGCGCGGAAAGCCGCAGCGAAGTAACGCCTCATTGATGTTGTGTGTCCATGCACGGGATATCCCGGTGCATGGGCAGCACGGGCATCCCGATTTTTCTTTCCTTCAAGCGACTCCGATGAAATTCATCCTGACGATCGCGGATCGAGCCTCCGCGCTCGCCGCTGGGCTCGCGTCCGTGTTATTGGTTCTAATGGTCGCGCACACGGTACTCGAAATCGCGCTGCGTACCGTTGGTATGTCCACCCATGTGCTCGATGAACTCGTGGGATACGAGCTGGCGGCCATGGTTTTCTTGGGCTTGGGACAGGCGCTCAGACAAGGTGCGCTCATCCGCGTGGATATTCTGCTCTCGAAGCTGCGCGGACGTGCGCGCCGGGCCGTCGAAGCGTTGGGCGCCTTTCTCAGCCTGTTGGCTGTCGGCTTCCTGTGCTACTACTTTTACCTGGCCATCACGCGTTTTCTCGCACGCGGAACACTGAGCAATTCGGTAATCGCGGTGCCGCTTTGGATTCCCAATACGATCATCATGGTCGGCCTGATCATTTTCGGCTTGCAGCTTATCGCCTATCTATTGCGAATGATCAGCGGCGATGCCTCGATTGAGGAACCCAGTCATGCAGAAGTGCTGTAGGAGCCGCAGATGAATGAATTGCTAACCGGCGGCATCATGCTGCTGTTGCTGGTGCTATATCTCGGGCTCGGGATGTGGATCTTCATGGGGCTGATCCTGGTATCGGCGACCGCCCTGTATTTCGTGGCCGATTTCTCGCTCACGCGCATCGGATTTAGCCTGCAGACCATCGTGTGGTCCAGCTCCACGCGTTGGGAGTTGGCGGCATTGCCCATGTTCATCTGGATGGGCGAGCTGATGTATCGCACCGATATATCCGAACGCTTGTTCCGGGGCCTCGCACCGTTGGTGTCGATGCTGCCTGGCCGTCTGCTGCACGTTAACGTGTTGGGTTGCACGCTGTTTGCCGCCATCAGCGGCTCTAGTAGTGCGACCACGGCGACTGTCGGCAAGATCACCATCAAGAACCTGAAGGAACGCGGTTATTCCGAGAAGCTTGCAATCGGATCGCTGGCCGGCGCGGGCAGCCTGGGACTGCTTATCCCGCCCTCTGTCGTGCTGATTATTTTTGGGGTCGTGGGCGAAGTCTCGATCTCGAAGTTGTTCATGGCGGGCGTGCTGCCGGGGCTGATGACGGCGGCGTTCTATGTCATATACGTCATGATCGTCTCGTCAACCGGCAAGAATGCCGTGCCGCCGGCACCGAAGTATTCTTGGCGCGACCGAATTCGCGGGCTTTATGACATTTCCCCGATTGTCGCGCTCGTCGCGCTCATCATGGGTGGCTTGTATAGCGGTGTGGTGTCCCCTTCGGAAGCGGGCGCGGCTTCCGTTGCGGTGAGCTTGCTCTACATCCTGCTGTCGGGCCAGTTCAGCATTCGCCTGATGCGCGAGTCGCTTGCCTCCACGGTCAACATTTCGTCCATGCTGTGCGCCATCATCATTGCGGCGAACTTTCTCTCGACCGCGATGGGATATCTGAACGTTCCGGCCAGCATTGCCAATGGCATTGCGTCGCTGGAGTTGAACCCGTACGTGCTGATCCTGGTGCTCGCGCTGTTCTTCACGCTGCTGGGGCTGTTTTTGGAAGGCGTTTCCATTACGGTCATGACCTTGCCAATCACGTTGCCCTTGGTCGTGCAGGCGGGCTTTGATCCCGTGTGGTTCGGCGTGTTCCTGGTGATCGCAGTGGAGATGGCGACTATTACGCCGCCGGTGGGTTTCAACCTCTTTATCCTGCAGGGCTTGACCGACAAGAGCCTGGGCTATGTGGCCCGCGCGGCATTTCCGTTCTTCCTCATTATGCTTTTAAGCGGAGTCCTGATCACGATCTTCCCCGAGATCGCGCTGTGGCTCACGCGCTCCATGTAAACCGATTCTGGAAGTATTGATCATGAGATTACAAGACAAAGTTGCCTTCGTCACTGGCGCGGGTAGTGGTATCGGTCAGGCGATCGTGCAACAATACGCGCAACAAGGCGCGGCCGTCGCCGTCATTGAGAAAAACGCGGAAAACGGCCGCAAAACCGCCGACGCAATCAACGCAGCCGGTGGCCGTGCGCTGTTTATCGAAACGGACGTGACCGACGAAAAGCAAGTCGCTCACGCGGTGGCGGAAACGGTTCGTACGTTTGGCAAGCTGGATATCCTGGTCAACAACGCCGGCGGTTCGCTGCCGCAGGATGGCCCGGTGACCGAGGTCGACAACGACACCTTCTGGAAGACGATCAATCTCGATCTGTTCGGGACGTGGCTGTGCTGCCGTTATGCCGTGCCGGAAATCGTCGCTGCCGGTGGCGGATCGGTGATCAACATCGTGTCGTTCTATGGCTTGGTGGGCTCGCCCTCGCGTTCGGCATACTCCACGGCGAAAGGCGGCGTGATTGCGCTCACGCGCACCATGGCGGTCGACTACGCGCCGAAGAACATCCGGGTCAACGGTATTGCTCCTGGCACGACGCTGACCGAGCGCTCGCGCAAACTGGTCGATACGATCCCTGCCCTGGGCGTTCTGAAAGGCCAGCACTTGCTGGGTCTGCTGGAACCCGAAGACATCGCGCACACGGCGGTGTACCTCGGCGCTGACGAATCGGCGCGTACCACCGGTCAGATCTTTTCGATCGATAGCGGTCTGACGGCACAGTAGGGTACGTATGGGGCTGCGATTGGATACGACGTCCGGCGATTATGAAATCTTCCGGGCAGGCGACTTTCGTCTGCAATCAGGCGAGGTTCTACCGGATGCGCGCATCGCGTTCAAGACTGCCGGTCGGCTCAATGCGCGAGGCGATAACGCGATCGTTTATCCCACCTCGTATGCAACGCGCCATACCGATATCGAGTGGATGGTCGGCCCGGGGCGCGCGCTGGATACCGACCACTATTACGTGGTCATTCCGAACATGCTCGGCAATGGCTTGTCCAGCTCGCCGAGTAATACCGACGCGGCGTATTTTCCGGCCGTGTCGGTGCTGGATAACGTGGTGCTTCAGCACGAGTTGTTGTTCGAGCAGCTAGGCGTGCAACGATTGGCCTTGGCCGTGGGCTTTTCCATGGGTGCGCAGCAAGCGTATCAATGGGCCGCGGCCTATCCCGAGAAAGTGGTGCGTCTGGCAGCGATTTGCGGTACGGCGCGTACCACGCGTCACAACGTTGTGTTCCTCGAAGGTGTCAAAGCCGCGCTGACAGGCGATCCGACATGGAATGGCGAGCAATTCGTTGGCCGTGCCGAACGCGGTCTGAAGGCGATGGCACGCGTGTATGCGGGATGGGGACTGTCGCAGGCCTTTTATCGGCACGAGCTGTATAAAGGCATCGGATACGCCAACCCGGAGGAGTTCATCGTCAACGACTGGGAACGTTTTTTCGGTCGTCATGATGCCAATGACCTGCTGGCCATGCTGCACACATGGCAACGCACAGACATCAGCGACAATCCCCTATACGGTAAAGATCTGCCCCGCGCGCTCGGTTCGATCCAGGCCAAGAGCTTGATCATGCCGAGCCGTACGGATTTGTATTTCACCGTGCCCGATATCGAGGCCGAGGCGAGCATGATTCCCGATGCCAGGATGCAAGTCATCGAGACCGATTGGGGCCATCGTGTGAATAATCCCAAGCAGAATCCTCGCGACGCGGATTTTGTGCAGGATCGTATCCGCGAATTGCTTGCGGCTGTGTGAGCGGGGCGCAGCTCGCGCAATCGGTATCGACGCTACCGTGAACGCTGTGCCTATCACCGGGCAGAGTTGCTGCCCTCATAACGTTCAGGGCCTGTATCCCTACGATTAGGGATACAGGCCCTGAATCTTATGCACGGGGCATCACGTGGGGGATGTCCGACCCCGCCATCAGCGTCAGTCGGACATTCTGGCGCAACGCTTATACCGCGCCGTATCCACCACCTCCCGGCGTTTCCACGACAAACACATCACCAGCACGCAGCTGCGCACTATCCTGCGCTGCCAGCTCTTCGACCGTTCCGTCCGCACGCTCGATGTAGTTGCGGCCGACCATCGCCGGGCTACCGCCAGCCAAGCCGAACGGCGCATACACGCGATTGTTCGACAGAATGGCCGCCGTCATGTCCTCGAGGAAGCGCATGCGGCGAATGCCACCGTCGCCGCCGCGATAACGGCCCGCGCCGCCCGAACCGTGACGGATCTCGTACGACTCGAGACGCACGGGGAAGCGCAGCTCCAGCACTTCAGGGTCGGTCAGACGAGAGTTCGTCATATGAGCCTGAACCACCGACGTACCGGCGAAACCTTCGTCATGGGGACCCGCGGCATCGATGCGCATCGGACCCGCGCCCGTACCGCCCGAGATGGTCTCGTAGTACTGATAACGCGCGTTCCCGAAGGTGAAGTTGTTCATCGTGCCCTGACTGGCGGCCAGCACGCCCAGCGCGCCATACAGCGCGTTGACGATACACATCGACGTTTCGACGTTACCCGCTACGACCGAGGCCGGCGGATTCGGGCGCAGCATCGAACCCTCGGGGATGATGATCTCGATGGGCTTCAAGCACCCCGCGTTCAACGGGATGTCGTCATCGACCATGGTGCGGAACACATACAGCACGGCGGCAACCGCAATCGCGCCAGGCGCGTTGAAGTTGTTATCCAGCTGTGCGGACGTGCCCGTGAAATCGACCACGGCCGTACGCGCTTCGCGGTTCACGCTGACGGCGACGCGAATGACCGCGCCGTTATCCAAGGGGTACTCGAACTTGCCGTCCTTCAACACCGAGATCACGCGACGCACGGCTTCTTCGGCATTGTCTTGCACGTGGCCCATATAGGCGCGCACGACATCCAGACCGAAGTGATCGCACATGCGCAGCAGTTCCTGCACGCCCTTCTCGTTGGCAGCAATCTGCGCGTGCAGGTCGGCGATGTTCTGATCCGGGTTACGCGCGGGCCAGCGGCCCGAGGCCAGGATCTCGCGTGCCGCGGCATCGCGGAACTCACCATTACGCACCAATTGGAAATTGGTGAACAACACGCCTTCGTCTTCCACAGTCTTGGAGTCCGGCGGCATCGAGCCCGGCGTGGTGCCGCCGATATCGGCGTGGTGGCCACGCGATCCGACAAAGAACAGGATCTCTTTGCCTTCGCGATCGAACACCGGCGTAATGACGGTGACATCGGGCAAGTGGGTGCCACCGTGATAGGGATCATTCACCACATACGCGTCGCCCGGCTGCATGCGGCCAGCGTTGGCGTTCATGATGGTTTTGATCGACTCGCCCATCGATCCCAGGTGCACCGGCATGTGCGGTGCGTTGGCAATCAGATTGCCTTCGGCGTCAAAGATCGCGCAAGAGAAGTCCAGGCGTTCCTTGATGTTGACCGAGTAAGCGGTATTCTGCAGGCGATAGCCCATCTGCTCGGCGATGGACATGAAGAGGTTGTTAAACACCTCCAGCATGACCGGATCGGCCTGAGTGCCCACGGCACGACGTTCCGGGCGTGCCACGACACGCTTGAGCACGATGTGATCGAGCTGCGTCAGTTCTGCCTGCCAGCCAGGTTCAACGATGGTCGTCTGGTTCGGCTCGGAGATGATCGCGGGTCCTGGGATGACATCACCCGGAATCAGATCCGCGCGTACATACAGCGGCGTGTCGCGCCATGCGCCCTGCCCGTACATCTGCACGGTTTCGCGCGCGGCGAGTGCGGTGTCGCGGGTGCGCGTTTCTGGTTGCTCCGTCGCCGGTTCACCACCGCCAGTCGCCTCGACGGAAATGGTCTCGACCACGAGTTCACGACCGGGCATCAGGAACGAGTAGCGCTGACGATACGCGGCCTCGAAGTCCTTTTGAACTTGCTCGATGTCCGCGAACGCGACTTCCAGCGCGGTGTCGGTGCCCCGGTATTTCAGGTGCAGACGACGCAATACACGGATCTGATCTTGCGGCACATGCTGACGTTCCAGCTCGCCTTGAGCTTGTGCGGCCAGCTCGTCGAGCTCGGTTTGCAGTTCAGACATCAACGCAGCGTCGAGCACTTTCTCCACGCTCTTTTGACGCATATCCGTCTGATCGGCCAAGCCCATACCATAGGCCGACAGCACGCCGCCCAAGGGGTGCGCGAAAACCGTCGTCATGCCCAACGCGTCGGCAACCAAGCAAGCGTGTTGACCGCCCGCGCCACCGAACACGGTCAACGCGTATTCGGTGACATCGTGGCCGCGCTGCACAGAGATGCGCTTGATGGCTTCGGCCATATTGCCCACGGCGATTTCGAGGAAGCCTTCAGCCAGTTGCTCAGGCGTCATCTCGCGGCCCGTAGCCGTGCGGATTTCGTCAGACATCGCGGTAAAGCGTTCGCGTACGACGTCGGCATCCAGCGGCTGATCGGCCTGCGGGCCAAAGACACGCGGGAAGTAATCTGGCTGAATCTTGCCAAGCAAGACGTTGCAGTCCGTCACGGCCAACGGGCCGCCACGGCGATAGCACGCCGGGCCGGGGTTGGCGCCAGCCGAATCCGGGCCCACGCGCAGACGCGCCCCATCGAAATGCAGAATCGATCCACCACCCGCGGCAACGGTATGGATGCTCATCATCGGCGCACGCATGCGCACGCCAGCGACTTGCGTATCGAACTCGCGCTCGAATTCACCCGCATAGTGCGACACATCGGTGGACGTGCCACCCATATCGAATCCGATGATGCGATTAAAGCCAGCCAGCTCGCTGGTGCGCACCATGCCTACAATGCCGCCCGCCGGGCCGGACAGAATGGCGTCCTTGCCGCGGAAGCGATGCGCATCGGTCAAGCCACCGCTGGATTGCATGAACATCAGGCGGATGCCGGGCAATTCGCTCGCCACCTGATCGACATAGCGCTTCAAGATGGGCGACAGATACGCATCGACCACCGTGGTGTCGCCACGCGAGACATACTTGATCAACGGACTGACTTCGTGCGAGGCCGATACCTGCGTGAACCCGATCTCGCGCGCGATGTCGGCGGCGCGTTTTTCATGTGCAGGCGCGTACCAAGCGTGCAAGAACACGACGGCGACCGAACGCACGCCATCGTCATAGACACGCTGCAGATTCTCGCGCAGAGCGGCTTCGTCCAATGGACGTACCACTTCGCCTTTGGCGTCCATGCGCTCATCGGCTTCGACCACGGACTCGTACAGCAATTCGGGCAAGACGATGTTGCGATCAAAGAGGCGCGGACGGTTCTGATACGCGATGCGCAGCCCGTCGCGGAAACCCTTGGTGGTCACCAGAACGGTACGCTCGCCTTTACGCTCCAACAGCGCATTGGTCGCGACCGTGGTGCCCATCTTCACGCATTCGACTTGATCGGCGGGTACGGGCTGTCCGGGCGCGATGCCCAGCAGTTTACGGATCCCGGCAACGGCCGCATCGCGATACTGCTCGGGGTTTTCCGACAGCATTTTCGCGGTGGTGGTGGTCCCATCGGGGCGTCGCGCCACGATGTCGGTAAACGTACCCCCACGATCAATCCAGAATTGCCATTTCATAAATAACCTCGACTACTAGAGGCCGCCGGGGCGTATGTCGCACCGGTCGGTTGTTGCTGGCGGGGCAATACCCGCGTGTTTGAATCAAAGAGAGGTCGCCGCTCGCGCCGCCTGGTCGTACAAGCCGGATAGCGCGCGCAGCGTATGCGCCAGTTGGCGGCTGAATTCGAGTTCGCCGCCATTTGGCGCGGTCAAGCCCGTGGTCAGGCACTGCTCGCGGATCTCCCCATACCGTTTGATGATGGCCGCGCCTTCGGGCGTCACGCTATAGAAGACTTCCTTGCCGTTGCGCTCGCCACGCACCATGCCCATGCGGTCGAGTTTCTTGAGCGCATAGTTGACGATATGGGTGTCTTCGATATTCAGCGTGAAGCAGATATCGGCGAGCTTCTTCGCCCGCTGGCGATGGTAGACGTGGTGGAACACCATGACGTCGGTTGGCGTCAGGTCCGGCAATCCGGCCGCGGCCATGCAGCGAACGATCCAGCGGTCGAACGCATGGCTGGCGATCATGAGGCCGAATTCGACTTCGGAAAGATCGGGGGCACTGCCGTCGGCAAGATGGGCCGACGAAGCGATGAGGGGCGGCGGCATGAGTAAGAGGAAGGACGAACTACAGGTGTACGAATACTATCAATTTGTCGATAATTCATCAATAAAAAGTGAATGAACGGTTTGGTCGAGCTTTGTCGCTCGAGCAGACGCGTCGTCTTTGCCAACCCGCAGGCTTGACTGCGCGAAGTGTCTTTCGCTTCCAGAAACGAAATCGGGGGTAAAGGCCTTGCGACCTTCACCCCCGATTCACGGATTCAGATGGTTTGCCGATGCCACCCGACGCGAGCCACGAATTGGCGTGCGCTTTCAAACGTCCATATCGCCGCCATCATCCGAGTAATCGAATCCATCGTCATACTGCTCGGGCGCCGCTTCCTCTTGGGCAGGAGCCGGCTCGTCCTGTGGCGGAGGTTCCGCCGCGTGGGCGTTATTGCCCGTAAAGAGGTTCCCGAGCAGGTTACCTAGCATCATCCCGCCCGCGACCCCCAACGCTGTCTGCATGGCGCCTGCCATAAAGCCTCCGCCGGCGGGGGAAGCCGCACTCCGGCCAAAACCCGTCGTCATCCCGCTTTTCGCCGGCTCTCGAGGCGCGGCGCTGCGGCCAAACCCGGTCGGTGGCGTGGTGGCAGGCCGCGACGCCTGAGCAGGCGCTTTTTCCAACTCCTGCAGGCGTGCCTGTGCCGTCTTCAGCGCCTCTTGTTGCACCAACACGGTTTGTGCCAGGTAATAGGCCGATCCGGGATTTTTCTGCAGTTCCTGGCGGATCAACTGTTCGGCTTCAGGATCGCGCTGAGGGGCTTGTTTTTCTACCTCTCGAATTCGGTTGAAGACGCTCTCGATAGCATTACGGTCCTGTTCGTTCATTTTGAATTCCTCATGGAGCAGTTGGAGCTTCAAGCGGTGGCGCGACCGCAGTCGGTCTGAGTCGCCGTGTTGTGAAGAGACCAATGGCATACCGCTTTGGTTCCCGTTAGCCTCCAGTTTCGTCGAGCTTCACCGTCATTAGCTTTGTAAGCTCTGCCGTGCAACCATAGCGGGAGCGAAGGCTACCAGTGCCCAATAGCGTTAGGAACATTTCTTGCTGTACCCCGCAGCCGCGCGAGCGTCTGCTCAATCTCTACCTATAACTGAATGCGCCGGGCGGCGACAATAGTTGGAGCATAAAAACATGAAAAAAACCGTCATTGCTGTCGTGATCTTGACGGGTTTGGCAATACTTGGCGGCGTGTGGTGGTACACCAAGGCTAATGTCGACGACAACAACTTAGCCCTTCACGGCAACGTTGACATCCGCCAAGTGTCACTGGCCTTCGATGGTAATGGACGCGTCATGGCGCTGCATGCCGAAGAAGGCGACAGCGTCAAAGCCGGTCAGGTTCTTGGCGTATTGGACACCAAAACCCTGGAATTGCAGGCGCAACAAGCTCGCGCCCAGATTGAAGTGCAGCGGCAAAACCTGCTACGCCTGAGCAACGGTTCGCGTCCCGAAGAAGTCGCGCAAGCACGCAGCCGTCTGGCCGCCGCACGAGCGGATGCGTCGCGCGCGCAGCAGGATTTGAAACGCCTGCAGGGGATCTCCGCCAATACGCAGGGACGGGGCGTCAGCGCTCAGGAAATGGATCTCGCGCGTAGCAACGTAAAGGTCGCCCAAGCCCGTGCGGCGGAACAAGAAGAAGCATTGCGCATCGCGGAAATGGGCCCGCGCAAAGAAGAATTAGCTGCGGCCGAGGCGCAATTGCAAGCGTCCCAAGCGCAGCTCGCGCTTTTCGAGCATCAGATCGCTCAAGGGGAACTCAAGGCGCCAGCTGATGCGGTCGTGCGCTCGCGCTTACTGGAACCGGGCGATATGGCCACGCCCCAGAAAGCCGCATTCTCGTTGGCACTCACGCAACCCAAATGGGTGCGCGTCTTCGTGAGCGAATCCGATCTTGGCCGAATTCAACCTGGCATGGCCGCTAAGGTTTATACGGATAGTCGCCCTGGTCAGCCGATAGACGGCAAGGTGGGTTATATCTCTTCGGTGGCCGAGTTCACGCCCAAATCCGTGCAAACCGAGGAACTGCGCACCAGCCTCGTTTACGAACTGCGCGTGCAGGTCGAAGACCTGGACAACCAACTCAGGCTGGGGCAGCCGGCGACAGTGCGATTCCCTGGAGGCGAGACACCCCAATGAGCGAGCGCGAAGCCATCGTCCTAGCCCGGGACCTGCGCAAGACATTCGCCTCGCCTACCGGTGAACCGCTGCACGCCATTAACGACATCTCGCTAAAAGTAAGGGGTGGCAGACTGACCGCGTTGGTGGGCCCGGATGGCGCGGGCAAAACCACGCTGCTGCGCATGGCCGCCGGTCTGCTTAAGCCGAATGCGGGTACGTTGGAGGTGCTTGGCATCGATGTCGCCAAGAATCCTCAGGCGGTGCAGGATCGCATTAGCTATATGCCGCAGCGGTTTGGCCTGTACGAGGATCTGGGCGTACAGGAAAATCTGGACTTGTACGCAGACCTGCACGGCGTGCCGCGCGACGTACGCCGCGAGCGCTTTAGCCGGTTGCTGCACATGACGGACCTGACGGATTTCGTCCACCGGCCGGCAGGCAAACTCTCTGGCGGTATGAAGCAAAAGCTCGGATTGGCTTGTACCTTGGTCCGATCGCCCGATCTTTTGTTGCTCGATGAGCCCAGTGTCGGTGTGGACCCCCTGTCGCGCCGCGAACTCTGGAAAATCCTGCAGCAACTCGTGCAGGAGGAGCAGCTCAGTGTGCTGGTGAGCACCGCGTACATGGACGAAGCCGAACGTTGTGCGCATGTCTATGTCATGAGTGAAGGCCGCGTGTTGGCCGATGGACCGCCCGACGAACTGGCCCGCCGAGCGCGGGGCTTGACCTTCATGGTGGCGCCTGAGGCCGGTACGCCAGCGCGGGATCTGCAAGCCAGGCTGATCGATGCCAGAGCAACGATCATCGACGCCGTGCCTAAAGGGGGCTCTGTGCACTATATCCGCCATCCTGAGGCTCAGTCAGGAGACCTGGATCGATTGTTCTCGGGCCTACAACCTGTGCCATGCCAGGAAGAGCTGGAAGACGCCTTCATGATGATGTTGCGACAGAGCCAGCATCAGCAAGAGGACGTAGGGACAGGTGGCGCGCGCATTGCTGCTTCGGATACGGTCGCTCGGGAGAGTGCCGGGGACGGAAAACCTGTCATTGTGGTGCGCGATCTTGTGCGTAAGTTCGGCGATTTCACCGCTGTCGCGAGCACCTCATTCGATGTGGCGCGCGGCGAAATCTTTGGGCTGCTCGGACCCAATGGCGCGGGTAAGACGACAACATTTCGCATGTTGTGTGGACTGCTTCCCGCTTCCAGCGGACATCTCGAAGTGGTGGGGTTGGATCTGCGCCGCGCGCGCGCACAAGCACGTGCTCGCATAGGCTATGTCTCGCAAAAATTCGCGCTCTACGGCAACCTCTCCGTGCGCGAAAACCTGGAGTTCTTTGGCGGCGTCTATGGCTTGCGCGGCCGCAGGCTGCAAGAGCGCGTGAGCGCCACCATTGAACAGTTTGGCCTGGCACCAAATGCGATCAGCGGTCTTTTGCCTGGAGGCTATAAACAGCGCCTTGCGATGGCGGCGGCCTTGCTGCATCAGCCAGAGATTCTGTTCCTTGATGAGCCAACCAGCGGTATCGATCCGTTGGCACGACGCGCGTTCTGGCGCACGATCACATCGTTGGCCCAACAGGGCGTGACCATCATCGTCACGACGCACTTCATGGAGGAAGCCGAATACTGCGATCGCATCGCGATTCAAGACGCTGGAAAAATGCTGGCGCTCGGCACACCGCAGCAGGTGCGCGAGCAGGCTGGGCAGGGACGAGACGCGAGCCGACAAATGGATATGAATAGCGCCTTCATTGCCATCGTGGAACAAGGACGTGCAGAGGCGACGGCGTCGCATAGGTCGGAGGCACTGGCATGAACGTTGAACAAGCGCCGCGCCAACCAGACAACAGCCATACCCGCGTGCGCGCTCAGGGCTCGGGCTTTAGCGGCCGCTTTTTGGCGCTATTGCGCAAGGAAATCAGGCAGGTGTTGCGCGACAAAAGCGATCTCGCCATCGGCCTGTTGTTGCCGGTCGCGCTGATCTTGCTGTTCGGCTATGGTCTGTCCTTCGACGTCAAGAATGCACCCATCGCGGTGGCCATGGAAGACCGGGCGCCTCTGCCCCGTGAGATCGTCGCCGGCATGCAGGGGTCGGACTATCTCGATCCTCTGATCGTGCCCGACATGCGCGAGGCCGAACGCTTGATGCGAGCGGGCGACGTGGTGGGCATTCTGCGTATCCCGGTGGATTTCTCGCGTCGTTTCAATCAAGGCGACGCCCGGGTACAACTCATACTGAACGGCGTAGACTCCACTTCCGCATCCAGTATCGAAGGCTACATCAATGGCGTCTTAGGCACCTGGGCACAACGTCAGGCGGATCGCGGCGGCAACAAAGCCGGTGCCGCCGGCAGCGTGGAAGTCGTGCAGCGCATGTGGTTTAACGAGGCCGGAGAAAGCCGTTGGTATCTGGTGCCGGGGCTTATCGTGCTGGTGCTCACCTTGGTAGGCGCATTTCTGACCTCGCTATTGATTGCACGCGAATGGGAGCGCGGGACATTGGAATCCCTGTTTGTCACGCCGGTGCGGCCCTTGGAAATCGTGTTGTCCAAGATCGTGCCGTATCTGGTGATAGGGGCGATTGATTTGCTGATGTGTCTGCTGGCCTCGCACTTTCTCTTTCACGTGCCGGTGCGTGGCTCGCTGTTCGTCATCACGATGGTCTCGATGCTGTACCTGGTGGTGTCGCTACTGCTGGGGCTTTTCATATCCGCCGCGGTGCGCAATCAATTTCAGGCCAGCCAGATCGCGCTATTGGCGAGCTTCATGCCTGCCATGATGTTATCCGGGTTCGTGTTCGATTTGCGCAATATGCCAGCAGTGATCCAGTACATCAGTCAGCTGTTACCCGCCACGCACTTCATGGTGTTGATCAAGACGCTGTTTCTGGCGGGGGATCACTGGCCTACGATCGCGCAGAGTTCCGCTGTTCTGGCGCTGTATGCGGTGTTGCTGACAATCGGCACCTGCCGCAAGCTGCGCAAAAGCCTGGAGTGACGTATGGCTGCCCTCCTCGTCACCCTCGCCCAGATCGCCGCGCTCATCCGCAAGGAAATCCTCGACTTGCTGAAGGATCCCTCGGCCCGGTTCGTGCTTTTCGCACCCGCTTTGATTCAAGCGTTGTTGTTTGGCTATGGCGCGACATACGATTTGAACCACGTGCCGTACGCCGTGCTTGATCAAAGCCGGGGCAAGGCTGCGACAGAGTTGCTGGCGCGGCTGGACGGCACGGGAGTGTTTCATCGGGTCTCCACGCTCAGCTCGTCGAATCAGATCGCCGAGACCATCGACAGTAATCGAGCGCTGGTGGTGCTGGCGATACCCGCCGATTTCGAACAGCGCCTGGAGACGGGCCAACGCGCCCCGCTACAGGTCATTCTGGACGGACGAAATTCCTTGACCGCCAGTTCCGCGGCAGCCTATGTCAGCTCGATCGTGGGCAGCTACAACGCTTCGAACGGAACGGGCGCACCAGGCATACAAGTGGATAGACGCGCGTGGTTTAACCCTAACCTGGAGTCGCGTTGGAACATGATGCCGGCCCTGATAGGCGCGCTAAGTATGCTGCAAACCTTGCTGGTTGCCGCCTTGTCCGTCGCGCGCGAACGGGAGCAAGGCACGTTTGATCAGCTACTGGTCACGCCGCTCACGCCCATGCAGATCCTCATCGGTAAGGCGGTACCCGCGATCATTATCGGCCTGATGCAGTCAACGATTATCTTCCTGGTGACGCGATTCTGGTTTCAGATACCGATGAGCGGCTCGGTCGTGTTGTTGTACTTGGGGCTGCTGACGTTCACCATCGCTTCGGTGGGTCTGGGTTTATCCATATCGGCACTGTCATTGACCATGCAGCAAGCGATGCTGTTCTCGTTTTTGCTCATCATGCCGCTAATGCTGCTCTCGGGCCTGTTGACCTCCGTGCGCAATATGCCCGAGCCGCTGCAAGTCGTCACCTACGCCAACCCGCTGCGCTTTGGCACGTCTATCGTGCGGCGTGTTTATCTGGAGGGCGCGGGTTTTACTGATGTGGCGCTTGACTTCATACCATTGCTGGTGATGGCCGCGATCACCCTGCCCCTGGCGGCGTGGTTGTTCCGTAACCGGTTAACTTGATGCGGATACTCGCTATGTTCGATGAACGACGACCAGGTTTTGCATCGTTGCTGCTGACGATCAGCGTGGCCACGTTGACGCTGGCTGGATGTACGGTTGGACCGAACTTCACCAAGCCCACCACACAGGCGCCGGACGACTGGACCAGTTGGCGCAGTGTCGATGACAGTCTGCGGGTCACGCCAGCCTCGGATGCGGCTTTGCCACCGAAGTGGTGGCGTGCGTTTGAAGATCCCGTGCTGGACCGGTTGCTGCAGCGTGCATTCGAGGCCAGTCCCGATCTGATGACAGCCGCATTACGCTTCGCGCAAGCGCGTGCACAGCGCGACACGACGGCGGCGCAGCGTGGCCCGGACTTGTCCGCGAACGGCGGAGTCACGCGCCAGCGGCAAAGCGAATATGGCGCCGGCACCCGGCTGATCGATGCCGTCGCTGGCGGCGCGAATCGCGATGAGGTGGTCAAGCTGCTGTCCGAGCCATTTACGTTGTACCAGGCAGGCTTTGATGCCTCGTGGGAATTGGATTTGTGGGGCCGCGTGCGCCGTTCCGTCGAAGCCGCGGATGCCGATGTCGCGCAGCAAGCCGCGCTGCTGGATATGGCGCGGCTCTCGCTTGCCAGCGATGTGGCCCGCGCCTATTTTGGTTTAAGAACAGCTCAGCGTCAGATAAGCCTCACGCGCGAGGATATCGCCGCCTTGCAGGAGCGCCTGTCGCTGCTCGAAGCCTATGTGCGCGGCGGCACAATGAATCATTTGAATCTGCAGCAGCAACGCGCAGAGGTCTCTATGCTTAAAGCGCAGCTGCCGGGCCTGCTGGCGCAAGAGGGCGCGAATATCAATCAAATCTCGCTGCTGTTGGGCGTGCCGCCCGGCGAACTGCGGCAGGAGTTAACAGCGGCTCCCACGCAGTTGAATGCACGATTGCCCGATCTGGCCCTGGGCCTGCCCTCCGAGGTTGCAAAGCGTCGTCCCGACATCCGCGCGGCCGAGGCGCGCTTGCATAGCGCGACGGCCAATATCGGCATCGCCCAGGCGGCGTTATACCCCAGCATCCGCCTGGGCGCCCGATTCGGGTATGAGAGCTACTTGAGCGGTGAATTCGCGGACTGGGGCAGTCGTACCTGGTCCATTGGTCCCAGCCTGGATCTACCGATCTTCGATCATGGTCGGCGAAAAAGCGTGGTGCGCTTGCGTGAACTGCAGCAGCAAGAGGCGGCGGTGAACTATCAGCAAACCGTCCTGAAAGCTTGGCAGGAAATCGACGACGCCCTGAGCGCCTATACGGCCGATCAGCAGGCGCTCCACGAGCAGGAATTGCGCGTGCAAGCGGCGCAGGATGCCTACCAGTTGGCCCAGGCGCGTTACGAAGGCGGAGCCGCCGACTTCCTGACTGTGTTGGATACTCAACGCAGCTATATCGCAGCGCGCCGCGATCTGGCCACGAGTCAGGGGCAAATGAATAATCGATATGTGGCGGTCAACAAGGCGCTGGGAAATGTCTCTTCGCCGCCAGTGACGCAGACGCCCGCGCCTCAATAGCGCCGACAGCGGGTGTGTGCGCGATTGCACACCTGTCGGTGCGCGTACGGTTATCTGTTCTGTTACGCGCAGAACAGATAACCATATCAACTCAATCTGCGCTCACCGACGTATGCTCGGTATAGGAATCAATGTGCGACTCAGAACTTTGACGTTGAATCCGCTCGGTCCCGGCGGTGCTGACAATCCGCGGCTGTACCAGCTTGATTTGCAGCGCTTCGATCAACTCAAAAATGCTTAGCAGCAGCGACTCCTGCACATCGAGAAACTTCGTATAGTTATCCGTTTGTACATAAGCGCGGATCTCGACTTCGAGATGTCCAACCGCGACGCCGGTCCAGCGCACGCGCGGCCAACCGTCTTTTTTCTCCACCATGGGTTCAGCGGCAAGCAGCTCGCGTAAGCGCTCGAGCAACTGTCGTAGCCGCGCAGGCGGTGTATCGACTTGCAGTGCCAACGTATGGATGAACAGACACTTATTGCGGCGGGAATAGTTCACGATCTTCATCCTGGCCAGATCGCTATTGGGCACCGTGACCAGCGTGCCATCCATCGCCCGGATCCGGCTCGAGCGCGTGCCGACCATCTCCACCGCGCCGCGCTGATCGCCAAAACTGATCACGTCCCCGATACGGAACGGGCGGTCCACAAAAAGCGCTACGCCACCAAACAGGTTCTCGATCGTCGATTGCGCGGCCAGCGCCAGCGCAAAGCCGCCAACGCCAATCCCCGCGATCAAACCTAACGCCGGGATGCCGATTTCATTAGCCCCATAAATCAATATGGCGCCTACCGATCCAATCGCCGCGACGCGCGCGGTCAGACGCAGCAGATGTGCATCCAGACTATTTCCCGCGATCCTGGGCGAATTGATGATGGTTTCGGCGATGAGATAACAAGCAATCCATACCGCCCAAGCGACCACGACATAGAACGCCGCCGTAGAAAGCAGACGCTCGCCCGTTGCGAAGTACCCCGCGGGGTTCAGATGCGATATGACAAACCAGTCGCCAATCGAATACAGAAGCAACAGCATGGTCGGCAGCGTGAATTGCCACCCCAGGCGCCGCACTTCGCTACCGCGACGGCGCTGTATGCGTGTCAGCCGCGCCCATAGCACCGCGACGACCAGCATAGCGAAGGCCACGATAGCAATCGCGATAATTTTCCAGAGGGGGGTGCTGAGGTAGACGACCTTCAACGCGTCGGGCACGTGGCTTGTCAGCCAGTTGGGAATCAGCGGCCCGGTCGCATTGATATGTTCCTTGTGCAGCGAGTTGTAGCGTCTGGGCTGTAGTACCGGCAGATCCTCCACCCGATGATAGTAATCGGCAAGGTCCGCGATACTTTGTGCCGTGATCAGATACTCGTCCGATTGCGGCCCGCCTTCCATCTTGGCGATCTGGATGTCCGTGCCTGGTATGGTCCAACGCGCCGGTAATGCCTTATCGCTCGGGCTGCCACCAGGAATATCCTTCACGTCGACGGGAGGCAGGCGCACGAGAATATCGGCCAAATACGTCATCGCCGCATTGCCAACCTTGACCCGGTTGGCCGAGGGAACGTCGGCCAGATCCAGCAGTGCGCGCAGGCGACCGAACTGATAACGTATCTCGCGTAGCTTCTCGAAGCTCTTGTCCGCTTTGTAATCGGTGTAGAGCTCTTCGAGGCGATCTATGCCTGCCACGAGCGACTGGTAGGTCTCGCTTGGGCTGGAGGTATTTACCGGGGACAGCGCGCGCTCGGCCATGGCGTAGGTCGGCGCATTCATGGCAACGATCATCCACGCCGCGCAGCATCCCACCGCCAACGCCCGATACCATCTCATCAGAGCCGCCACTTGTTTTTCCTTTCTCGTCCTGCGAATCACGTGAATTATCCACTACGATCGCCTGCTTGGACGACAAGGTGGCGATGCTCAGGTCGCGTCGAGGCTCTTATGTATGGCGTCGAGCCAAAGTGACACGGCAACCGCGCCACCGTCTGGCACCCCCACGGCGCGTTGACCCAGATAGCTGGCGCGCCCCAGGCGCGGCTGCATGTTCGCTGTCTGGTCGGCGGCCGCTTGGGCTGCCTGAGCAGCCTGGTGGAAAGCGTCCAAGCCACCCGCGCCTTTGCTCAAGGCCTTGGCCCATGCCTCGCTCGCGGCGGCCAGCGCGTCCACCATCGTACGATCGCCCGGTTTGGCGCCGCCCATGTCCATCACGCCAGCCAGCGCCGCCGCGAAAGCCGCATGCCACTGCGCCGCGCTGGGTTGCGCCACGCCAGCCAGTTCCCGGCTGGCACGCAACAGCCCTATCGCGTAAAACGGCCCCGAACTCCCCGCAATAGCCCGGCGCATGCCTTGAGCTAGCGCGGCCAAGAACTGAGCCGGGGTGTGATAAGCCGCATCTGGCAGATCCAGAATGGCTTGTGCGCCGCGCGCCATGCTTGCGCCCAAGTCGCCGTCACCCGCTCGCCCATCGAGTTCGCCGAGCTCCGTCTCCGCTGCGATTAGCGCATGTGCCACATCGGTAGCCACGCGACGCAGCGTGTCCGTTAACGGCCCTGGCGAGGAACCCTCGGTTTGCGTGGATTCCGCAGCCCCAGGCACCGCGACCGTCGCCACCGGACCGCCCAGATGCGCGGACGGCATCCACGCTGACGCTTCGCTGGGGGCGTCCAACAGCTCGAGCAATTCCTCGTCCACCGGTAACACCGACAAAGAAACGCCTGGCATTTCCAACGCCGTCATGAAATTGCCCACCCATGCGCGCACCGGCGTCAGGCCGCGCGCACGCAAACTGGCGATCGCATGCCTGGCCACGATCTGAAGCTCCAGCGGCGGCGTTGCACCCAAGCCATTGACCAGTAAGGCCACACGCTGCGCACCAGCCGGAATTTCCTCGCAAATGTGCCCCAGGATATCGTCGACGATCGCATCGGCAGGTTTCATCGAAACGCGCTCTACGCCTTTCTCTCCATGAATGCCCAAGCCATATTCGATTTCATCCTCGCCCAACGTAAAGCTTGGCGTGCCCGCCGAAGGCACCGTGCAAGCCCCCAATCCGACACCCATGGAGCCCACCGCACTCGCCGCGCGCGTGGCAATCGCCGCGACCTGCTCTAACGGCCATCCCCGCGCCGCCGCGGCACCGGCGATTTTATGGACCAACACGGTACCGGCGATGCCACGCCGGCGTTCCGCGGGAACCCGGTCGCGCAAGGACACGTCATCGGCCACCAGCACGATCTCGACGGGAATACCGGCTTCGCGGGCCAGTTCAGCCGCCAATCCGAAATTCAGTCGGTCCCCGGTGTAGTTCTTGACAATCAGCAACGCGCCCGCCGGACCGGCGGCGCATCGAATACCCGCCAGCACCGCATCCACGCTGGGCGAGGTAAACACATCACCGGCCACGGCAGCGGTCAGCATCCCGGCGCCCACATATCCCGCATGCGCGGGTTCGTGCCCACTGCCTCCACCCGAGATCACCGCGACGCGCCGCATCTGCGGGTCGGCAAGCTCGCGCTGGACGACAATATTCTCGCCTTCGACCAAGGCCAGATGCCCCGTGCTGGCTACCAGCCCTTCGAGGGCTTCGCGCACGATGTGGCGGGGATCATTGATGAGTTTCTTCATGCGAACTCCGGTTCAGTTGCGATCAGCCCGCGCTAGCCACGGCCGGATTGCCGCCAGTCTGCGACTGTCTGCTCGCCGCCCGGCTCCAGGCCTTCTCATGAAAGAAGTAAGCGAACGCCTGGACCGTGGGTTCCAACAAGCTTAACGTGAGCGAGGCAATCAGGTTGCCGGTCACCAGATAAGCGACCATCGCAGCGACCATGATGTGCATGAGATAGTAGCTGCCGGTCTTGAGCAGCATACGGGAGGTTTCTGGGCGGAGCTGACGAAGGCGTGACATGGCGGACCTGGAAAGAATAATCGACTTTTAGTTAATGATAATTATTATCATTAGACCGGGCTAATTGATATTTCCGCTTTGCGCCATAGTCGAAACGTATGGCGCCACGCTCGCGACAAGTCAGGCGCGACGCGGTTCGCGCGGCAGCACCACGAGTACCAGCAAAGTCAGCGCGCCCGCGCACATAAATGCATAGTCATAGCGCCCCGTGCTCGCCACAAACAACGCAAACAGTGTGGGCGCCAGCATATTGATCAAATTGACCAGGATGCTCGAGCCGGCAGATGTCTCTGAAATCAAATCCGGCGGCGAATGACGTGCCACCTCGGCGATCTGCACGCCATTCCAGCTAGCCGCCGAACCGCCCGCGATGAAGGCAAGCGCGATCACCGACCATAACGGCCACGTCGAACTCGTCTGCCCCAGCATCACCGTCGTGATGGTGGAAAACACCGCAGCCAGCGTCAGCGTCGCTTTCGCCGAGCGCAAGTAATCCGATAACCACCCCAGTACGATCCGCCCGATGACGCCGCCCGCCTGCATGACAGCGAACACCGCGCCCGCCAGACTCAGCGAATAGCCAAGCTGATCCACCAGATAGATCACGGTAAAGGTGAACCAACAACTTTGCGAGACGGCAAAGAGGCTGCCCACCACCGACATCTTCATCAAACCGCTGTTATGGCGTAACGCGGCAAGCGGCACGGTCAACGTGCGCAGCGATTCCATCGTCGGGAAATGGAAAAAGTGAGCTTTCTTATTCGGGGTCTCGTCCAGGCGGCTGCTCAGCCGCCAGAACATCATGGTGGGAACCAAGATGATGATGGCGCAGATAAACAGCGAAATGCGCCACCCGGCCACTGTCACCAGCACCGGTACGAACAGGCCTGCGAGCACGCCGCCTAATGGCACGCCCGCTTGCTTGATCGAAAACATCAGGTTGCGCTTGCCCGGCGGGGAATACTTCTGCAGCACTTCGCTGCCAGCGGGATTGGCCGCGCCGCCGCTTAACCCCATGAAAAAACAAGCAACGAGCGCAACAGTCAAACTGGGAACCAGCAGCCACGCCATACAGGACGCCCCTATCAGCATAGTCAGCTGCAGCGTGCGCATGCCACCGATTTGCCTGAGCATCGCCGAGCCCGCGACCAAGATCGCCAGACTGCCCAGCGAGTTGCTGGCGGTGAGATACCCGATAGAACTGCCGCTCCAGCCATACTCAGCAGACATGTCCGGCGCGATGATGGGGATCAGACGGTTCAGAAACGACGAAATGGTCTGCAGCGTGAAAATTGCCACGATGGGCATCAGCCATGTCGGAGCTGCTCGGGTCATGTCGCTCTGGTCACTGTCTTTTTATTGAGGGCCAAGGGAGCACGCCTGCGCCGATGCGCGCCGGACACGCTCCCGGCCTCGATAATACTCGCCTCTGTCTGGGCCTGCAGGCACCTCGACGGGCGCCTCGCCGAGATACCCGTTGCTATTCGAGCTCGGGATGACGATCGATGAGGCGTTGCCGGCGCGCCTTCAGCGCCTCGATCTGCGCTTGCAACGCATCGATTTCCGCGTCCACCGTTTGCACCGTCTGCTCGATATGATCGTAGGCTTGCTGCAGCAGGATCTTGGCCTCGCGCCGGTTCGAGGCGCTGGGCGTGTCGCCGCGCATCGGGCGATTCGCGGTTTCCGGCAGGAAGTACGAAGTGATCAAGCCGATGACAGCCGCGGCCATCAAATAATAGGCGGGCAACAGCAGGTTGTTGCTGACCTCGACCAGCCACGCAGCGACGGTCGGCGTCAGGCCCGCCACGATGATGGCGATGTTGAACGAGCTGGCCAGCGCGCTATAACGAATGCGTGTCGGAAAGAGCGCGGGCAGCGTAGAGGCCATCACGCCCGTCATGCAGTTGAGCAGAACCGCGATCACCAGCAGGCCAACGAAAATCAGCCCCATATTGTCGCTACCCACCAGCTTGAACGCCGGTATCGAAAACAGCATCAGCCCGATACTACCCGCCAGCAGGAATGGCTTGCGCCCCACCTTGTCGCTGAAAAAGCCCACCATGGGCTGCACGAACAGCATGCCGATCATCACCACCACGATAATCATCACGCCGTGCTGCTCGTCATAGCCCAGGCTGCTCGACAGATACGTCGGCATGTAGGTCAGCAGCATGTAGTAAGTGATATTGGTCACTAACACCATGCCGATGCAGACCAGCAGCGACTTACGATACTTGACGAAGATTTCCTTGAACGACAGGGTCGGCCGCTCCTTGACGGCCTCGCGGTCGGCCTGCTCCATCTTTTCGAGTTGCTGAGTAAAGGCAGGCGTCTCTTCCGCCGCATGGCGCAGATAAAGACCTAGCAGCCCCAGCGGCCCCGCGATGAAGAATGGCACACGCCATCCCCATTCAAGGAAGGGGCCATCATCGAGTATGGCTTGCAACAACACCACCAGACCCGCGCCCAGCACGAACCCTGCGATCGACCCAAAATCCAGCCAGCTACCCAGAAAGCCGCGCCGCCTGTCGGGGGCGTACTCCGCCACGAACACCGCGGCCCCGGTGTACTCGCCGCCGACGGAAAACCCTTGAGCCAGTTTGCACAGCAACAGCAGAATCGGCGCCCAGATGCCAATACTGGCGTAGGAAGGAATCAGCCCAATACAGAACGTACTGATCGCCATGATGATGATCGTCAGCGACAGCACCTTCTGCCGCCCGAAACGATCGCCCATGATTCCGAAAAACAAACCGCCCAGCGGCCGCACAAGAAATGGCACCGAGAATGTGCCAAGCGCCGCGATGGTTTGCACCGCTGGCGAGGCGCTCGGGAAAAACACTTTGCCCAGCGCGAACGCCACAAAGCCATAGACGCCGAAGTCGAACCATTCCATGGCGTTGCCCAGGGCGGCGGCAGTGACGGCTTTCTTGACTTTGGCGTCGTCGATAACGGTAATGTCATCGATCTGGAGCGGACGGGCTCCGGAAGTTGAGGGCGTAGTTTCACTCATAAATGTTTCCGTATGGGGCGAATCGCCATGTCTCCGGGTTGTGGTCAACCGCTGTATTGAGTTGCAACGTGACTCCCCTAATAAGAGGATCGGTACTTGTAACCGATATTAGCCTACTCGCTGAATCGAATGCAGTCTTGTGTTTTAGGTTCGACGAGTTTGGCTCGCGTGGCCGGGCAATTGCACGTACGCGCCGCGCCCTCGCCCGCAGGCAGCCGCATGCACGATTTCGAAAATCAATGAGGAGTTATGAGGCAGTGAAAAACGCCCTCAGGTAGGGCGCTGCTGAGTCCCCGAACGGGGTAAGTATTTTGATTTTATGAGGGAGCCCGCACGGTTCGTTTTCGTGCGGGCCCTCGCGGTGGGCTTAATCCACCGCACCGCTGGCACTTGCCGGTTATTCCGTGGTCAGAACACCGCGGCGGATCTGATCGCGTTCGATCGATTCGAACAAGGCCTTGAAGTTGCCCTCCCCAAATCCGCTGTCACCCTTGCGCTGGATAAACTCGAAGAACACGGGCCCCAGCAGCGTCTCGGAGAAGATCTGCAGCAGCAACCGGCGCTCGCCGCCTTCCGAGGTGCCATCCAACAAAATGCCACGCGATTGCAGGGCCTCGGTCGGCTCGCCATGATTGGGTAACCGGCCTTCCAGCATTTCGTAGTAGGTCGCCGGCGGCGCCGTCATGAACTTCGTGCCGCGGGCTTTGAGCGCATCCCAGGTCTTGATCAGATCGTCCGTGAGAAAGGCCACGTGTTGTATGCCCTCTCCGTTGAACTGCATCAGGAATTCCTCGATCTGTCCGGCGCCCTTGGACGACTCTTCGTTCAAGGGAATGCGGATCAGGCCGTCGGGCGCGGTCATGGCTTTGGAGGTCAAGCCCGTATATTCGCCCTTGATATCGAAATAACGGATCTCGCGGAAATTAAAGAGCCGTTCGTAGAAATCGGCCCAGTACGCCATGCGACCGCGATACACGTTATGCGTGAGGTGATCGATGACCTTGAGGCCCGCACCTACCGGGTGGCGGTCCACGCCTTCGATAAAGACGAAATCGATGTCATAGATCGAAGAGCCGTCTTCGAACCGGTCGATCAGATATAACGGCGCGCCGCCAATGCCTTTGATCGCGGGCAGGCGCAGCTCCATGAACCCGGTATGGATTTCCACGGGTTGCGCGCCGAGCTCCAGCGCGCGGCGATGCGCCTCTTGCGCATTACGCACCCGAAACGCCAATCCGCAAACCGACGGGCCGTGCTCGGCAGCAAAGTAGGCCGCCGGGCTTTTGGGTTCGTTATTGACGATGGCGTTGATGCCGCCTTGGCGATAAAGCGTCACCGCCTTGGAGCGATGATGCGCGACTTTGGTAAAGCCCATGCTTTCGAGCACCGGCTCGATGACGTTGGGCGTGGGCGAGGCGAATTCAATGAACTCGAACCCCATGAGGCCCATGGGGTTGTCGAAAAGGTCTGCCATGAGTTGGCTCCTGATTGTGCAAAGGATGAAAGTCGGGAATTCGTCAGCCGGCCATCACCGCGGTGGCGCACAGGGGCGCCCGCGCACGCTGCGTGCGAGGTAATCGCCAATCAGAAGCTGAAACCCAAGAATTTTCATTGCTCGCGCGCTCGGTCCTTTTCGAGGACGGTGATCTTGCGATCACCATCCCCGGAGGATGGCATGGGCATTGGACAGCGTCAAGCACGCTGTACAACGTCATTGAGTCCGAAAATTTCGTTGATCATGGTTACATTGTGATCAGTACGATTAAATGTGGCCCTTTCTTTTCACTTAAACAGCGTTGTTGCGTCCTCCGGGCGCCGGACAGCAGTCCAGGTCGTGGCGGCGCTCACATGCCGAGGAAAACAATGGGCAAATATCGTGTTTTGGGTACAGCCGCGCTGACTGCACTGCTGGTATCGGGTTGTGCAACGGAGTCTTCGCAGAGCATCAATGTGCCGACAGTCGCGTCGGCGGGGACGGTGTATCAGGGCGTGCGCAGCCCTATCTCGGTGGGCAAGTTCGACAACCGCAGCGACTACCTGCGCGGCGTGTTCTCGGATGGCGTGGATCGCCTCGGCAGCCAGGCCAAGACCATCCTCATCAGCCACCTGCAACAGACCGGCCGGTTCCAGGTGATGGACCGCGAGAACCTGCAAGCCCTCGCGCAGGAAGCCGGGTTCAACAAGCAAGCGAACCACATCAAGGGCGCGCGTTATGTCGTGACCGGCGACGTGACCGCCTTCGGCCGCAAAGTTACCGGCGACCAGCAGTTCTTCGGCATTTTGGGCAAGGGCAAGCAACAAGTCGCCTACGCCAAGGTCGATCTGAACGTCGTGGACGTAGAGACTTCCGAAGTGGTGTATTCCGCCGCGGGCGCGGGCGAGCACAGCCTGTCCAACCGCGAAGTCGTGGGTTTTGGCGGCACGGCCGGCTATGACTCCACGCTCAACGGCAAGGTCCTGGACCTGGCCATCCGCGAAGCGGTCAATAAGCTCGTCGCGGGTATCGAGCAAGGCGTCTGGCAACCGGGCGGCAAGTAAAAAGGAGTTCCCACATGTCCAACCTGTTCAACGCTGTGCAGGCCCCGGCCTGCGCGCGAGCGGGCTTTTTGCGATCCAGTATGAAGCTCGCCATGGCCGGCGCCACGCTTTCTCTGCTGGCCGCCTGCGCTCAACAGCCCCAGCACATGTATACCTGGGAAAGCTATCAGCCCGCCGTATACGCCTACCTAAAGGAGCCGGACAACGATGCCGCGGCTCAGATCCAGAAGATGGAGCACAACATCGAAACGGCGCGTGCCTCCAACAAGGCACTGCCCCCGGGATTCCGCGGACATTTGGCCATGCTCTATCTGAAAGTCGGCCAAGACGGCAAAGCCATCGAGCAAATGGAAGACGAGAAAGCCGCCTTTCCGGAATCGGCGCCCTTCATGGATTTCCTGATGCGTAATCTGAAGCCGCAGTCGCAGGCCTCGGCACCACCCGCCGCTGCAGAAAATCCCGCGCCTGCCGTGTCCGAGACCACCAATCGCGAGGGAGGCGTGTGATGATGAAATTTCTGTCGCGCGGCATCCTCGTCGGCATGGTACTGACTCTGGGCGGCTGCGCCGTTGCGCACAGCGATGTCAATTACGATGCATTTCGTGAAAGCAAGCCGGCGTCCCTGCTGGTGTTGCCGCCCGTGAATCACTCGGTCGAACCGGGAGCCGCGGCCGCCGTGCTCGCCCAGGTGACCTACCCGCTGGCGGAATCGGGGTATTACGTGGTGCCCGTGGGCGTCATGGAAGAAACCTTTCGCCAGAACGGCATGATGGCCGCCGAGGAAGCCCACGCCGTGCCCGCCGCCAAACTGCGCGAGATCTTTGGCGCGGATGCCGCACTTTATATGACGGTCAAGCAGTACGGCTCGACCTACAAAGTCGTGTCCAGCATGATCACGGTCGAGTTAGAGGCGTCGCTGGTCGATCTGCGCTCGGGGGCGAATCTTTGGCGAGGCGCCACAACCGTGGTGCATGGCGGCGATAACAATAACAATAACAGCCTGATCGGCATGTTGGTCGGCGCCATGGTGGCTCAGATCGCCAATACCTTGTCCGATCGAAGCTACGACGTGGCCGGCATGGCCGATACGCAGCTGCTGTACGCCGGTCGGCCAGGGGGCATGTTGTTTGGTCCGCGCTCGCCGCACTACTCGCTGCAATAGGTGGCAAGGACGGCTGACCGTCGTCCACGCTTTGCGCCTTCGCGAATCCCGCTCGGACGCAAAGCATGCCGATAAGGGGTCGAACCGGTCGCTGCGGCGATTCCTTAGCGAAATGCATAAGCCCTGTTACATCGTTTCTTGTTACCCTTGGGTTGGTGTAATTTCCTACATCGCGCCGGCCCCAAACTTTTTACCTTGAGGTCCGACGCCCTTTTCATCCATCGCTTTTATTCATAGCCCTCTGTGTCTGCGTTTTCGAGCCGCCCGTGTTTGCCTTCTTCCGCGTGCTATGTGACGCGCGCGCCTAGCCGCCAACCCCTGATATGGCTGCTTTGCCTGTGCCTTTTCATAGCGATCGCGGGTTGTAGCAGCACTCAGACCGGCAAGGTCGAGCCTGGCTATTACCGCGTGCAGCCGGGCGATACGTTGAGCAAGATCGCGCGCCAGCACAACACCAGTGTGTCGGCGTTAATGCGGCTGAACAAGTTGTCCGACCCGAATCGCATCGAAAAAGGCCAAGTCCTGCGCGTGTCGGCAAGCGGCGCCACGGCTTCGTCGGGCAGTGGCACGACCGCCAGTACCGCTCCGAGCCGCACTACCACCCCCAGCAAGACTAGCGGCACGCGCACGCCCGCCGTTTCGTCATCCGCGTCGTCAGCGGTGGTGAAATCGCTCAAACTTGTCTGGCCGGCCGACGGTACACTCACGCAACGCTATAACGGCAGCTCGTCCAAGGGCCTGACGGTGGTGAATAAGGCCGGCACGCCGATCAAGGCGGCCGCTGCGGGTAGCGTGGTCTACGCGGGCAACCGTCTGCGCGGCTATGGCAATCTGGTTATCGTCCAGCATTCGACCGATTTCCTGAGCATCTACGCGCACAACAACAAGCTGCTGGTCAAAGAAGGACAGAAAGTGTCGCAAGGCCAGCAATTGGCGGAGATGGGCAGCACCGACCGTAATGGCCCCGGCTTGTACTTCGAGCTTCGATACCGCGGTCAGCCGGTAGACCCCACGGCGGCACTGCCGCCGCGCTAGCCGGCGCCGAAACTTGCTGAAGTTAGCAAATATTGCTTTAGGGCCTTCATTTGGTCCGAAAATCCCGCCCGCATGGGATGCAACCGTGCATTGAGATTACGTTGGCGATCATGATTATCACTAAATCGCTTTTCTCGCCGAGGAGATCTCATGCATACCGCAATCGAAGCCATCATTATTCAAGGCCATAGGCCAAAACTCCCCTACCTGGCAACAGGTCTGGGGTCCCTGGGTTGGAACGTCCGCACCTGCGAATCCACCGATACGTTGGGCGAATTAGCCGAAAGCTGCGCGCCCCAGGTGGTGATCCTGGAAAACGGAGACTCGGACCTGCGCACCGCCGTGGGCATCGCGCGCTACGGCGTGCCCAACGCGGCGCTGATCGTCCTGGTGGACGATGCTGACGTGGACGACCGCATCGTGGCGCTGGATGCTGGCGCCGATGCCTGCTGCTTGATGTCGACCGACGTGCGTGAAATCTGCGCGCTAGGTCGCGCCCTGAGCCGCACGCGCAAGACCACGCCGGAACGTTCGGGCCGCGACACGCCGCTTTGGCGTCTCACGCACTCGGGTCGCGTATTGGCCGGGCCGCGTGGGCAGAGCCTGCCGCTGACGTTCACGGAAAGCGCGTTTTTCCTGCGCCTCTTGTCCTCGCCGGGGCATCGTTTGCCGCGCGAGCGTCTTGTCACCACGCCCGTGGTGGGGCCGCGACGACGTCAGTCCACGCGTAGTGTCGATGTCATGGTGTCGCGGCTGCGCGCCAAGGCAGAGCGCCTGGGCGTTGGCCTGCCCTTGTTGGCGGTGCGACAGTGGGGTTACATCTTATTGGCCGATGTGGCGCCTGATGGCCAGGGCGATGCACGACCCAGTACTGCGCCGCAATCCTCATCGCAGTCGCAGGCCAATTACATTAATTAAGTCACCACCATATTGTCGCGATGCATCAATTCCGGGTCGGTCATGCTGCCCAGAATTGATGCGATTCGCGACGAAGGCTGTCGCATGATGCGGCGCGTGTCGGTGGACGAGTAATTGACCAGTCCACGAGCGCATTCCTTGCCCGATTCGTCCACGCAGGCCACGACGTCACCGCGCTCGAATTCGCCTTGCACGTCGATGACGCCGATGGGCAGCAAACTTTTGCCTTCGTGCGCCAGCGCCCGCACCGCGCCTTGGTCCAGCACGACGTTACCGCGCAGTCGCAGATGATCGGCCAGCCACTGCTTGCGCGCCGACCAGACGGGCAGCACCGCCCGCAACTCCGTACCGATGCATTCGCCGTCGGCCAAACGGGTCAGGACATTGGATTCACGCCCCGAGGCGATGATGGTATGCGCGCCACTATGGGCCGCGCGTTTTGCCGCCAGGATCTTGGTCAGCATCCCGCCCGTGCCGATGCCCGAGCCCGCGCCACCGGCCATGGCTTCCAGCGCGACGTCGCCCGCCTGAGCGTGCGAGATAAACACGGCGTCAGGGTTCTTGCGCGGATCGGAGTCATACAGGCCACGCTGGTCGGTCAGGATGATCAGGGTGTCGGCTTCGATGAGGTTGGTGACCAGTGCGCCCAGGGTGTCGTTATCACCCAGTCGGATCTCGTCGGTCACCACCGTGTCGTTTTCGTTGACGATGGGCACCACGCCCATACGCAGCAGGGAAAACAACGTGCTGCGGGCGTTCAGGTAACGATGCCGGTCGGCCAGGTCCTCGTGCGTGAGCAGGATTTGCGCGGTGCGCAGGCCATGCTCGGCGAATGCCGCTTCGTACGCCTGGCATAAACCCATTTGGCCCACGGCCGCGGCGGCTTGCAGCTCATGCATCACTGACGGTCGCTTGTGCCAGCCCAGCCGTGCCATACCCTCGGCGACCGCGCCGCTGGATACCAGAACGACTTGCTTGCCTTGCTGGCGCAGCGTGGCAATTTGCGCGGCCCATTGCGCAACAGCGTTGCGATCCAGACCGCGTCCCTCGTTAGTGACCAGGGACGACCCGACTTTAGCCACCAGGCGCGTGGCGCTGGCGACAACAGAAACAGCGGTTTGCTCGGCAGTCATGACGATGACCGTAATGTGGCAAGGAAAGGAAGGCCGCCTGCGGCGGCCCGGGAAAGCGAGGCGAAATTATGGCTTATTCGTCACCGCTACGCGGGCTCGGCGAGACAATTGCGTCACTGCGCGTGGCATCAAAGCGGGGATCCTCGGCCACGTACGTGCCATCGGCCTGATCTTGGGCGATGTGATCCTTGCGTTGCTCGGCGTCCAGATAGTCCTGCAGCGCCCAGATCAGCTCTTGCGTGCCATCTCCGTTCAGACCGGAAATCGCATAGACAGGCCCCTGCCAGTCGAATTGTTCGACAAAGCGTTGGCGTGCGGACTCGGGGTCGTCGACCATATCCAGCTTGTTCAATACCAGCCAGCGCGGCTTTTCGGCCAGTTCGGGGTCGTAGCGGCGCAGTTCCTCGACGATGGCGCGCGCACCGGCTACCGCCGCCTCGATCGGATCCGTGTCCGGATCGGCGGACGAGATATCGACCAGATGCAACAGCACGCGCGTGCGTGCCAGGTGACGCAGGAACAGATGGCCCAGGCCCGCGCCTTCGGACGCGCCTTCGATCAGTCCCGGAATATCGGCCACGACAAAGCTGCGCGAAGCCGAGGTGCGCACCACGCCCAGATTCGGATGCAGCGTGGTGAAGGGGTAATCGGCGATCTTGGGGCGCGCGTTAGAAATGCGGCTGATCAGCGTCGATTTACCCGCGTTCGGCATGCCCAGCAAGCCCACGTCGGCCAGCACCTTCAGTTCCATGCGCAGACGGCGTTGTTCGCCTTCCTTGCCCGGTGTCCACTGACGCGGCGCGCGGTTGACGCTGGATTTGAAGTGGATGTTGCCCATACCGCCCTGCCCGCCTGCCGCCAGCGTGACCTTTTGGTCGTGGCGGTTCAAGTCGAACAGCAGTTCGCCGGTATCGGCGTCGTAAATCATGGTGCCCACTGGCACACGCAGCGTGATGTCCGGAGCAGCGGCGCCATATTGGTCGGAGCCGCGGCCGTTCTCGCCGTTCTTGCCGCGATGCAAGCGTGCGTAGCGGAAGTCGATCAGGGTGTTGATGTTGCGATCCGCTACGGCAAAAATGCTGCCGCCACGTCCGCCATCGCCACCGTCGGGTCCGCCCTTTGGGATAAATTTTTCGCGGCGAAAGCTCGCCACGCCATTACCGCCTTTACCGGCGATGACTTCGATGGTGGCTTCGTCTACGAATTTCATAAGTATTTCTGCCTGAAGCAAAAAAGCCCTGCCGCGCGCGACAGGGCTTTTGCCGTTTAAGAAACGGTTGCCGAGATCCGGAAACCGTTATTCGGCTGCCACGATCGACACGGTCTGCTTGTTCAATGCGCCCTTGAAGCCGAATTGAACCTTGCCGTCGACCAGCGCGAACAAGGTGTGATCCTTGCCGATGCCGACGTTCGTGCCGGGGTGGAAACGGGTACCGCGCTGGCGCACGATGATCGAGCCAGCCGGAATCAGTTGACCGCCAAAAGCCTTGACGCCAAGTCGCTTCGATTCTGAATCGCGACCGTTCCGCGTAGAGCCGCCGCCCTTTTTCTGTGCCATTTTTGATAGCTCCTGCTATTCAATACCGAACCGTATCATTAAGCCGTGATGGCTTCGATGCGGATTTCGGTGTAGTTCTGACGGTGGCCCTGATGCTTCTGATAGTGCTTGCGACGGCGCATCTTGAAGATCTTGACCTTATCGTGCCGGCCATGCGCAAGAACCGTCGCCTTGACCACGGCGCCAGCGACGATCGGGGTACCAACTTTCAGTTGGTCGCCTTCGCCCACCGACAGGACCTGGTCCAGGGTGATTTCTTGCCCAATGTCAGCAGGTATCTGTTCTACCTTGAGTTTTTCGCCAGCGGCAACACGATACTGCTTGCCACCGGTTTTTACGACCGCGTACATGGGGAATTCCTAAAAAAATTGGGATTTCGGTATAGACCGAGCCGTAGATTCTAGCTCGCCGGGCCGGCAAAGTCAAAAATTTCCTTATGGGCCGGGTGTTTAGGTGCTGGGGAAATGCCGAGAACCCGCTGGCCGCCAGGGGATGACCGGGCGCGGCAGGGTTAAGCCCGTATAATCCTCCGTTCCCGGTAGCGGCGTCCCGGCCGCGTTGTTGGCACACCACGGAGCCATGGGTCGGCTCTTCTTGATATCTGTCGGATACGTTTTGAATCTCCCTGAGCTGATCGCCCCTATTGCCGATGACATGAAGGCCGTCGACGCGGTTATCCGCGGCCGCCTGGACTCTGAGGTCGTATTGATCCGGACGATCGCGGACTACATCATTGGCGCGGGCGGCAAGCGCATGCGCCCGGCCATGGTGCTGATGGTCGCGCGCGCCTTGGGTTACCAAGGTAGTCATCACCATCTGCTGGCCGCAGTGGTGGAATTCATCCACACGGCCACCCTGCTGCATGATGATGTAGTGGACGAGTCGTCGCTGCGCCGCGGCCGTGAAACCGCCAACGCGATGTTTGGCAATGCCGCAAGCGTGCTGGTGGGCGATTATCTGTACTCGCGCTCCTTCGAAATGATGGTCGAAGCCGGCTCGATGCGCATCATGCAGATCCTGTCCGAGGCCACGACCGTGATCGCCGAGGGCGAGGTGTTGCAGTTGCTCAACGTGCACGATCCGGATGTCTCGCAAGAGCGCTACCTGCAAGTCGTGCGTTACAAGACCGCCAAACTTTTCGAAGCAGCCGCCCAAGTGGGCGCGGTGCTCGCGGGCGCTACGCCCGAACAGGAAGAAGCCGCCGCCGCGTATGGCCGTCATATCGGCACCGCCTTCCAACTGGTCGACGATGTGCTGGACTATAGCGGCGATGCGCAGGCCCTGGGCAAGAACGTAGGCGATGATCTGCGCGAGGGTAAGCCCACGCTGCCGCTGATCTGGGTCATGGAGCAAGGCACGTCCGCCCAGCGCGATCTGATTCGCACTGCCATCGAAACGGGCGACGCCGATTTTGCCGCGGTGGCCGAAGCGATCCACGCGACAGGCGCCTTGGACCACGCGCGCCAAGCCGCGTTGGCCGAGGTGGATATCGCGCGCCGCGCGCTCGATGCACTGCCGATTTCCGTTTTCCAAAAATCTCTGCTAGAATTCTGCGCTTTCGCGGTGAATCGAGATCGCTAGCGAAAAAATGCTGTAAAACTCGGGGCGTAGCTCAGCCTGGTAGAGTACTGCGTTCGGGACGCAGGAGTCGGAGGTTCGAATCCTCTCGCCCCGACCACTGACTTAGTGGTCGAATTTTCATCGGTGTACCCGACACCGTGGCAATAGCCGGCACCGTTTACGCTGCCGGCTTTTTTGCGTCCATAGCCCCCGTACACGGGAGGCGACGCGCTTAGCCTTTTTTATTCGTCACGGCCAGACCCATGATGGTGCCGCAGACGAAAAAGCTGACCATATCCAGCGGCTTGGAACCGACGGGCAGTTCATAGACATAACCGATCACGCTGCGGAAAGTTCTCAACCGGTTATGACAATCGCTTAAGGCCACGGCCAGATCCGTGGCCGAGCCGTTGTAGGTGCTAGTGGCCAGACTTTTTACAAAGGTGCCGACGGAGTAGCCCGTGGCCACACTGACGGGAATGATGTCATCGGGCAGCAGTTCAGAGATTCGCTGGGCCCCATGGACCGATTGAAGCTGTTGTCGTGTCAGTTCGCGCATGGCAGGTATCGATGCTGTGAATGATGGACGGGATGGGTGGCTCGCGGGTGTACCCCACGGGCGGATGAATCGGGATGATCAGGTTCGAGTCGGTGATTCAGATCGGTACGCTGTGAAGTGGCTAGGGATTAGTAGATTCGCGGCGCGCGTTCGGAGAGTCCGACTTGAATCGAACACCCCAGGTGAAAAAGCATGCGCACGATGGGTGATTCAGTGATGTGGCGAGGCATGATGCCTTGAAGCTGTTTATAGGTTCGCTGACATGAACTGATTGCCGTGGCCAGACCGGTTACCGAACTCGGGTAGGGGTTGCCCTGGATATTCTTGATAAATGCGCCCAAGGTATACCCGGTGGTGGCGCTGACTGTGGCAATGTCTTCAGGGATATAGTCCGAGATTGCACATCCAAACGCGGTGCACAGCTCTGCTGAGGACAATTCACGCATAGCATCTCCATTCCCGACGGCGTGGCGTTCAAAGAGAATAGAGTCGCTTAAGGTCCTCTTCGATCGGGATACAGGCCCTTATAGATTCCGCAGCCGAAATGAAAGATCGCGGTAAGGGGTTGGCATCGTTTGAGTTTGCCCATGGGGTCCAGAGAGTGCACGGAAGACAGCAGTTTGCGACAGTATTTGATAGAGGCCGCCAGTTCCGTCACGGATCCATCGTAGTCCTGCGTCGTTATTCCTCTAAAGAAAATGCCGACTGCGTGACCTATTGTCGCGGTGGTCGAGACTATCTCTTGCGATGGCGGCTGCGACACCACCTTGCCGCCGTACGCCTGATGCAACTCCTGCAACGATAGTTCACGCATGGCATCCTCACAATCGTCAGTATTGATAAAAAGGCCTGGGGCTGCGTTGCTGTTCAGCAGTCGTCGTCATTGGCGGTGGCGTTCATGATGAATGTGACCGCGATGCCTAGATAGATGGCGATTAAGCCTGCTTTTAAGGTGTATTGCAGCCAGGGAGGCTCGATGTACTGGTCGATGAGGGCAAAGGGGTCCGGCATCGAACCAAACTCGAACAGTCTGAAATCATCATCATCTTCGTCGGCCCAACAATAGCCGCCGGATACGGTCATCAAATCTTGTTTGGCTAGGGTATGCATGGTGCGTGCTCCAATGCGAAGTAAAGACGGTGGCAGTGTCGCCGTGGGTCCTGCTTCAAATGGGATGGGGTTTATCTCGGGGGCGATCTGTCATACCCATCACAATGCCGCAACATAAATGGGTGATCGCGTTAAAGCTCCTTGTGTGAGGTAGGTAGTGGAAGGTGACTTCACGAGCGACATCGATACGGCGCGCGCACAGGCTGATCGCGGTGATGACGCCATTGACCGACATGCGGTGGTCGGTCTTGCTCCAGCTTTGTATGGCTGATCCCAACCAATAGCCCATCATGGTGCCTATGGGGCAGATCTCTTGCGCGCCGTAATCGGTGTACAGACCGGCGCCGAAAGCGTGCCGCAGATCGGGTCTCGTGAGTTCGCGCATGGAGTGTGTCTCCTAAGGTTTGTTGGTTCGTCATGCGTCGGGGAGCATTGTTGGTATTGCGGGGTTGCTAGCCTATCTCCTCATCGTCTGGATCGTCGGTGGGATCGATGTCGGGCTGCTGGGTAACGAGCCCTTGTACATAGCCATGAAAGCCGATGGCGTATACCGTCGTGATGGCGGTCTTTAAAGACGTGCAGTGCGTCACGCCCGCATCGGCGAGCAAAGGTGTAGTGGCCATGCTGGCCAAGGTGGAGCCGAGTAAATAGCGAATCGACAGATTCTCGCCAGCAATGAGCCCGCCGACTTGATGCGCGATGCTCGCGGAGACTCCCACGACCATAAGAGGTACGCCGCGTCGCGACAGTGCCCTGTTGATAGACCCCACCAACGGTATCTGGAATCCTCCGGAAACAAGCGACAATTCGTGCGGGTTGAGTGGTCTCATGGTGTCAGGCCCTCTGGTAGCGGTGTGGAAAGAAAGCTCCTAGCGGACCCCCGTCGCGGGGAGCGTGTCGAGCGCTACGGCAACGCGGAATTGCGTGGCCAGCAGCTCATAACGCACGTCGATATGGGACTGCTTGATACTGGAGAGTTCGTCCTGCGCTTTGAGCAGTTCGATGGCGGTGCCGACGCCTTGCTGGTAGCGCACTTGCGCGCTGCGATAGGCTTGTTCGGCACTGGCTTCGGCGACATTCAATAGCGCGGCCTTCTGGGTGGTACTCGTGAGGCGGTTGATGTCGGTGAGCAACGCGAGCTCTTCTTCGAGCCAGATATTGCGTTCGGTGTCGCGCGCGGCACGGACCTTCGCCTTGGCGGCGGTGGTGGCGTAGCGTGTCGCCATGCCATCGAAGATGGGGATCTGCAGATTCAGACCGACGGACCAGCTGTTGACGTTCTGCCTGGCATTGGCATTCGAGGGACGCGTGATGCCCAGATCCCGGTCAGCCTGCAGCGTCAGGCTGGGGAGGTTCTGAGCGAAGATGGTCTGTTCTTGGGCGGCCGCGGCTTGCGTTTTGGCGCGGGCAGCGGCTAAGCGGGGATGATGACGGACGGCCGTGTTGATTTGCTCGGTCAACGCCATCGGGAATTGCGTAGCGTCTGCGCGGGTATCTGCGGATACGGGAGCGGCATGCTGATGCGCTGTCGTGGCCACGCTAATTGGCGTCTGGCCCGCCAGCCCCATCGCCGAGGCAAGCGCCATCCTGGCGGCGGTGGCTTGGCTCGATTTGGTTTCGCTATCGACCAGCGTGCGTTGCCAGGCGACTTTGGCTAGCAGTTCGTCGGCGATGGATCCGACGCCGCCTTCGCGCAGACGTTGCGTGGCGAGGAAATTCTTTTCCGCTCGGGCAGCGGCCTCTTTGGCGGCCAAGGCGCTTGCCTGCGCGCTGCTCGCTTTGTAGTACGCCGAGGCAACCGCGATGGCGTGATTGCGGTTGACGAGCACTTTGTTGTAGAGCGCCGCCGTGAGGTTCGCGCGTGCGTGATCGACTTGCGCCCCGCGTCTGCCGGAATCGAACAGCAGCCAGTTCAAACCGAGCCGGGCGTTCTCGCGATTGCCATAGACGTCATGATCGCCGTAGCCACGTCCGGGGTATCGCATGGATTTGCCAAAGCGGCTGACATCCGCGCTGGCGCTCAGTGTGGGGAAATACTTGGCCCGTGCCACCTCGACTTCGGCCAGGTGTTCTTCGACCGTCTGCGTGGCTTGCCGTACGGCGGGTGCTTGGCAAAGCGCGATGTGTACCGCGTCGCGCAATTCGAGATCGGTCAAGGTAGCGGGGGTTTCGCACACCTCTGCCGTCAGCGGGAAGTTCAATGTCGGGGGCGTTTCCAACGACACGGGCGATGCCCAGGTGCTGACCGTTGAGCACATCCCCACCGTTAGCAAGAGGCGGGTGCGAACCAGAGAGAGGACGCGGGATGGGCTAACCATGATGCTCGGGGGTGATCTTGTGTTCGTGCAGGCGGCCGTGTTGCAGGACCAGGATGCGGTCTGCCGACGCAATCGTCTGGGGACGATGCGCCACGACGATACGCGTGAGGTTCAACGATCTGAGCATGTCGACAACGCGCGCTTCGACTTGCAAATCAAGGTGGCAGGTGGCCTCGTCGAGGATGAGGATCTTGGGCCGGCGGTACAGGGCGCGGGCGATCAACAGTCGCTGTTTCTGCCCGCCGGAAAGCACGGTGCCCATGTCGCCGACAAGCGTGTGATAGCCCATGGGTAGCGCGGCAATATCATCGTGTATCGCGGCATGTTTGCAACACGTTTCGATCCACTCGCGATCCGCCTCGTGATCAAAGAAACTGACGTTATCCGCGATCGATCCGGCAAAGAGCACATCGTCTTGCAGCACCGAGGCCGAGATGGAACGAATGCCGCGCGCACCCAACTGAGAGTAGGACACACCGCCTATGGCGACCTCGCCCTGGGTAGGCGGCAGTATGCCGAGCATGAGTTTTAGCAGCGTCGATTTGCCGGTGCCGGTGGTGCCGACAATGGCGACGGATTCGCCTTCTTCGATTTGAAATGACGCTTGATCGAGGACCAGCGGCTCCGCCTCGCCATAGCGGAAGCTGACGTTGGAGAATGCCAGCGTCCCGGCCAGATTGTCGACGGGGCGCTGCGGATCCAGGCCGGGACTCTCGGGCGCGGTCAGCACAATGTCGGAGAGGCGTTCGCCTTGCAGGCGCAGCATGCGCAGTTCGAAGAAGTTATCGATCAACGCGCCGACTCGTTGATTGAACTGCGATTTGTACGCGAGAAAGGCCATCAGCATCCCGACGCTAAAGCCGCCCGAGATAACCAGGTTGGCGCCGGCCCACAGAATGATCAACCCTTCCATGCCGAATATCACGGCATTGAGCTGCTGAAACGCGAGTTTGAGTTTTTGCACCTTCACGCCGGCATTGACCTGATTGACCAGCAACGATTGCCATGACGTGCAGCGGTCCTGCGTTTTCTGAAAAACCTGCAGCGTGCGGATGCCGCGCAATGTCTCCAGAAAATGCGACTGAGTCTGCGCGCCCTTGATGATGGCGTCGTGCGAACGCGCCTTGAGCGGAGGGAAAGACACGAGTCGAACGATGCCGTAAATCACCATGGCGGCGATGGCGATCAGGGACAACTGCCAGCTATATAGCAGCATCAATGCCAGCGTGATGACGGTCATGAGACCGTCGAGGATACCGGCGACGAGCGAGGCATTCAGTGTCTGTTGGATCGTGTCGATCGAGCCGAACCGGGACACGATGTCGCCGATGTGACGACGCTCGAAATAAGCGGTCGGCAGCTTTACCAGATGCGAAAACAGATTTCTCTTGCTCTGGAACGAGAGACTGGTTCCCAGTTGCATGCCGATATAGGCGCGTAGCGTGGACACCGCGGTCTGCATGATGAGCAAGAGCGCGAATCCGATAAGCAGCGTGGTTAATAGATCGGTGTCGGCGGAGACGATCACGTCATCGATCACCCACTGCGTGAAGACCGGCGTGGTGAGCGAGAGCATTTCCAGCACCAGTGCGAGCACGATGATCTGCAGCAGCGCGCGCTTGATGCCGTAGACTTTGCCGATTAGCTTACGCAGGTGCAACGGCGGCTCGGGCGGGGCGGGCTGGAAGGTTTCGGCGGGCCAGACTTCCAGGGCGACGCCGGTGAATGCTTCGTTAAGCTCCTCGTAGCTGATTTTGCGCTGGCCTGTCGCGGGATCGTTGATGATCGCGGTTCGGCCATTGGCCGAACATAGCACCACGAAGTGATTGAATCGCCAATGCAGGATGCAAGGCGTGCGCAGATTGGTCAGTTCGTCGAGTTCCAGACTGACGGCCCGGTACTGCATGCCAAGCCGTTCGCACATGCCCGCCACCTGTAGCAGCGTGGCGCCCTTGAGCGAGATCGGGAAACGTTGGCGCAACTGATGGATCGTCAAGGCATGGCCGTGGTAGCTCGCCACCATGGCGATGCAGGCGTTGGCGCACTCGGCCGCCTCGCCCTGCAAAATGACGGGGACGCTGGCGCGCCCGGACATCAGGCGTTTGAGGTCCGTGAGTGTGAATCCGCTCATGAAGAAATCTTTCCTGTAATGCTGTAGAGCGGCTCTAACACCCACTCGTAAATCGCGCGGGTCTCACGCAGGATATCGACCTCAAGCGCCATGCCGGGCGCGAGCGGCCGTTGTTCGCCATAGGCCAGGATGTGCTGATTGTCTAGGCGCAGCGAGGCCCGGTAGTAGAGTTCTTGCGCGGCTTGGTGGTCGAGGCCGGGCAGGGCGCCAGAGATGCTGACGATTTCCGAGGCGGGCACCGCCACCGACGAGATGGAAGTAATCGCGGCGCCATGCATGCCGAATTTTTGATAGGGATAAGAGGCGTAACGAATCAGGGCACGGTCGCCAATGCGCGTAAAGCCTATGTCTTTGTTCTTGATGTAGATGTCAGCGACGAGTTCGGTATGTTGGGGCACGAGGCTGAGCAGTGCCTTGTTGGGTTCGGCGTGCTGGCCGACTTCCGCCAGGATGCTGCTGATCTGGCCGCTCTCCGGAGCGACGATGACGAGATGACGTCGCGCTTCGTTTTCGGTGAGCTCCTGCGTGATGGCGAGGATGTCGCGCTCGACGCGTCCCATGGCGGTTTGCTGCTTGAGCGGCAACATGCGCTGCTCGCTTTCGTGCTTGGCGAGGTCCTTGGCGGTCTCGGCGCGCAGCTGTGTCAGGTCGGTCAAACGGGTGCGTTGCTCTAACTGGGCGGCCTGACGCTCTTGCAATTGATCACGCGAGACGAAGTTTTCGCTCGCCAGCGACGCATATCGCCGCGTGCTGTCGTCCGCGATGGCAACGCGTTTGCGCTGCAACTGGATCTGGTTATCGATGCGGTCGAGTTTCTGCGTCAGCGTGGCGATGATATGCGTGAGCGACGCCGCCTCTTCCTCGTGAATAGCCTCGAGTTTGGTGCGTTCGTGTTGCAGCAGCTCCAGGCGCCGCTGCATGCGTATCCCGATGCTCTCCTGGGCCGCCGCGCCCGACTGGGTGTAGCGCTCGCTGGAAATGGTGAGCAAGGGGTCGCCCTTGGCGACAAGCGCACCCTCGCTGACATGCTTGGCGGTGACCACGCCGGGTTGCGGGGCATGGACCTTGACCAGGCCGCTGGCGGGAATGAGCTGTCCATAAACCTTGACGCGCTTGGTATAGGAGCCAAAGCAAAAGAACAGCACTAACGCGAGTCCAAATATGGCGAACACGCCCACCAGTAATGAGGTAGACACGGGACGCAATGCGATCACGGATCCCAGGGGATGCGTTTTCGTGGCCTCGATTGCAGCTTTACGAAACATAGGCGATCAATGCGTTGAGCGTAAGGTTGTCCCACAGCATCGAATTCAGGATGCGACCGCGAACCGGATGATGAGGCTCGTCTCTCGCTGCTAACGGCGCTGGGTTGGCCGGTGAGTACGAGTCATGGGAAATCGTTAAAGCAAGTGTCGGACGGCACTTACGGATGAGGCCATTCTAGGCAAGGCCCATCGGGCTCAAATGGAAATGCAACCTTTCGCCGGGAAATCAGACAATTCTTATTAATCGTAGTTTCTGATTGCACTGCGGCGCTGGAATACGGGCGTGTTGCCCGCCCCCATGTTGTGTTTTTCAGCGACAGCTTTGCGCCGATTAGCGTCGGCGCTATGGCCGACATTTTCGATGCCGGCCGGTGTTTTCTAGTTGTCCACGGGCACGCAGTAACGTGTTTCGCGGTAGGCCCAACTCGGCCATAGCGCATGGGCCAGGGCCTCTTCGGCCAGCGCGGGGTTGACGCTGACGGGTTCGAAGGTTTCCGGCATGCTGTAGCGGAACTGCACTGCGGGTTTGCCGGGCAATAGCACCAGCAAGTCGTCGCCCTTCATATAGCCATAGTTATTTTCATACTGCATGATGGCGCGATTCGGTGTGCTGCGCGTCAGATCATGTCCGAGCATGGGATGCGTGCAGCTCACACCCGCCAGCGATAGCAGTGTCGGCGGCAGGTCGATCTGGCTGATGATGCTGTCGTCGCGGCGCGCTTCGATGTCGGCGCCCAGAATGACCGCAGGGATGTGGAAGTGCGTGACCGGAATCAGCGTGTCTCCGAAGACGCGCGAGTCGTGATCGGCCACGATCAAGAAGATCGTGTCTTCCCAATACGGTGCCTGGCGCGCGCGCTCGAAGAATTGCCCCAGCGCCCAATCCGCATAGCGCACGGTGTTTTCTACCGTGGCGGGATTGCCCTGCACGCTGATGCGGCCGGCGGGATATTCCCAGGGCGAGTGATTCGATACGCTGAAAGCCAGCGTAAACGAGGGCGTGTTGCTTTCGACATCGGCGCGCAGTTTGGCGTCGAGCTGGGTAAACATGTCCTCATCGGACGCGCCCCAGGTCCCGACGAAGGCCGGATTCTTGAAGTCCGGCAAATCCACGATTTCGTCAAAGCCGTTGCCAAGGAAGAATCCCTTCATGTTGTCGAAATGGGATTCCCCGCCATAGATGAAGCGCGAGTGATAGCCATGGCCCGCCAGCCCGGCGGCCAAGGTAAAAAATCCGCGTTGCGCGGCAGGCAGTTTGAGCACGGCTTGCGCGGGCGTGGGCAAAAAGCCCGCGGTGACCGCTTCCAGCCCACGCACGGAGCGCGTGCCGGTGGCATAGGCGCGCGTAAACGCCCAGCCTTGGCGCGCGAGGGCGTCAAGATGCGGCGTGAGGTCTTGGGCGCCGCCCAGAGCAGCGCTGTATTGCGCGCCCAGACTTTCTTCGAGAATGATGACGATATTGGCCGGGCGGCTGCGCTGGCGGGTCGGTGTCTGCACATGTACGCTGGGATGCGTCGCGATCGCGGGCGGGTAGGGCAGGCCCGCGCAGGTCAAGGCGATCTCCTGCATGCGTTCGCCGGGCATGCGGCCGTAGACGGCGCCCGCCGACTTTTCGTGCTTCATGCTGTAGATGGCATAAAACACGTTATAGAGCGAGTTCAGCGCCAATGCATTGAGCAGTCCGTCATTGCTATAAGCAACGGTGGATGGGTTGATGGGCCGGTGTCCGAGCGTGCCGCGAATGGCGAGAATGACGGCGGCCAGGATTGCCAGACTGCCCACTGGCATCAGCCACCACGACCAGCGCGCTTCCACGGGCGGATTGCTAAACAAGGCATGACCGATGACCACCAACACGATCAACGCTACCAGCGCGCCCGTGAGCTCGCGTTTATAGCCGCGCCACAGCATGCCGGAGACTTCGCGGGGATGCTTGAGATATTCGACAAAGAGGCGATTGGGCCGCGTGTCGTATTCCTGGATAAAGGCGGGCGTGGCAATCTCTAAAAATCCGAGCACGACCCAGCAAACTTGCAGCCAGATGCCGGTGGCGACGGCGGCCGCCGGGATGTGCGCCAACCATGGCGATAACACCGCGGGCAAGGCCACCAGCACGGCGATTTGATGCGCGTCGATGCGCAGCCCGCCCCACAATAAGGGCCGCAGACCGCCGGCTTTACGTACGCGGCGCCATTGCCAGGCGGCTAACGCAAGACGGCTGCCGACGAGTAGCAAGAACGAGGCGAGGATGAAAATCAGTGTAGCGTTTCGCATGGAGCGTCTTTCGCCCATGGCCGGGGGCCATCAGGCAGGTCGGAGTGTCAGGGACAGGACGTGCCTGACGGAAGGTTGGCGCGGACTAAGCGGCCGGCGATGGATTCAATCGCGGGGATTTCGGGTAGCGTGTCTGCCGGGCCATACCAGCGTGCTTCGGCGATCTCATCGGCCTGAACGCGGATTTCGCCCGACACATATTCGGCGGTGAAGGCAATCATCAGCGAATGGGGGAAGGGCCAGGACTGGCTGCCGAAGTAGCGCAGATTGTTGACCTTTAATCCGACTTCTTCGTACACCTCGCGATGGATGGCGTCCTCGATGCTTTCGCCGGCCTCGACAAACCCGGCCAGCGCCGTGTGTCGCGCGGTGGCGTAGGTGGCATGACGGGCGAGCAAGATGCTGTCGCCCTTGCGGATCAACACCATCATTGCCGGCGAAATGCGCGGATACGACGACAGGCCGCAGGCGGGGCAGCGCATACAGAGTTCGTGGCCGACGGGCGCCATGGGCGTCGCACAGGCGCCGCAGAAACGATGCGTGCGGGCCCATTCGGCGACCTGGAAAGCCCGGCCGGCAACAGCCCAGCGGTCGCCCAGTTCGCTCAATAACGCACGGAGCTTGCGAAAGGCGTAGCCGGGCGGCGGTTCGCTGGTCAGGGGCACATGCGTGGTACGGATTGCAGGATCATGCAGCCATACTTGCTGCAGGGCATCATGCGACAGATTCAGCGCGGCGCAAGCCGAGGCGTCGGGGAGTTCGATTTCGGTCTCGCGGACCAGAAGTTCGTTGCCTCGGAATATGAAATACAAGATAGGTCTCAACGCCTGCGGGCTAATTTTGCAGCCGCTACTTTACAAGGGAAAGGCGAGCAAGGAAATGCCGGCAAAGGGGATACCGCGAAGCGGGAGATCGGTCATCTGTGGAGCAGGCGTCGCGGACGGCGATATCTTGAAGACTCGACGTTCGAGGCAGACGCGACCGACGATGATACCGTGACGCAGCAGCTCCGACATTTGCAAGGGCACAGACGAAGGCCCGTGCAGCGGGGGCGACGTGCCCGAAGATCAGCGCGTGTCCGATGGCGCGCCGGGGGGCGACTCGCGTAAGCGCGCCACCGCGACCTCCAGTGGCCAGGCCAGACGCTCGACCAGATCCGCCACCGATTCGATGTCGTCCAGGGGCACGCTAGGCAGCGGGTGTTGCGCGGCGTCTTCCGCGTCGCTGGCGATGGCGCCGATGCTGGGATCGTCGGGGTAGAGCCAAGGTTTGCCGTTGGCGCGGCGGTGAACTTCAATCTTCACATGCGCATTGCGCTTGAAGCCTTCGACCAGGATGAAGTCGACCGGACGCATCGCGTCCAGCAGCTCGGGTAGTTCCGGCTCGGGCGCGCCTCTCAATTCATGCATGAGCGCCCAGCGCGCGGACGATGCGACCAACACCTCCGTCGCTCCCGAAGCGCGATGCAGGTACGAGTCTTTGCCCGGCGTGTCGATATCGAAGGCATGGTGAGCGTGTTTGATCGTCGACACGCTGAACCCGCGGGCATTCAGGCACGGGATCAGTTTGGCGAGCAGCGAGGTTTTGCCCGCGCCGCTCCAACCGGCAAAGCCTATCAATCTTGTCTTGGACGTATGGGTCACAACTGTCGTCCGTTTAAATCAGGCCGTCAAACGGCAGAACATCGACCCAGTCGCCCTCGGCGATGTCGGCCTGGTCGTGGCCCAGCACCATCAAGCCATTCGCCTCGCTCATGCTGCGCAGAATGCCCGAGCCCTGCGACCCGGTGATGCGCGCTTGCCAGCCGCCGTCCGGACCGCGCGTGACAATGGCACGTTGGTATTCGGTGCGCCCCGGTTTTTTCCGGATGCGTTGGGCAGCGGTGCAGCGCAGCAGCGGCATTGGCTGGCCTTCGGCGCCGGCCATTTTCAGCAAGGCGTCGCGCACCAGGGCGTAAAAGGTCACCATGACGGCCACCGGATTGCCGGGCAAGCCAAACAGGATGGCATCGCCATGATCGGCGCGGATGCGGCCAATCGCCATGGGCCGCCCCGGACGCATGGCGATGCGCCAGAACAGGACTTCGCCCAGCTCGGCCATGACGGTTTTGGTGTGATCGGCTTCGCCTACGCTCACGCCACCGGAGGTAATGACGGCGTCGGCGTTCGCGGCGGCCGCGCGAAAGGCCTCGGCCAGCGCGGCCGGATCATCTCGGATCACGCCAAGGTCCAGGACCTCGACGCCCAGGCGCTGCAGCATGCTCCACAGCGTATAGCGATTGCTGTCGTAGACGCAGCCTTCGTCCAGCGTTTCGCCGATCGAGCGCAGTTCGTTGCCCGTGGAGAAGAATGCCACGCGCAGGCGACGCTGTACGGGGACTTCGGCGCGGCCCAGCGAAGCCATCAAGCCGATATCGGCCGGTCTGAGCACGCGGCCGGCCTTTAACGCCGGCTCGCCTATGGCCAGATCTTCGCCGGCCAGCCGGCGGTTGTCGCCGGCGCGCAGCACGTTGGCGGGGATGACGATGCGATCGCCATCCTGACGCACGAATTCCTGCGGGACCACGGTGTCCAGGCCGGCGGGCATGACCGCACCCGTCATGATGCGCACGCATTGACCGGGCGCCACCGTTTGATCGGCGCGTTCGCCCGCGTGCAGCGATCCCAATACCTGCAGGACGGTGTCCTGGTCGTCACGCAGCTCGCTGCCGGCGAAGGCGTAGCCATCCATGGCGGAGTTGTCGTGGGCGGGTACGTTCAAATGCGAGACAACGTCGCGCGCGAGCACACGGCCCAGCGCCGAGCGTAAAGGCACCATTTCCACCGTGTCGATGCGCGGTACCAGCTGGTCGATGAATGCCTGCGCCTGCGGGATAGGCAGCGCGTTCGGATCGTAGCCGCTGATACAGGAAACGATGGAGGCCAGACTGGGGGGCAAAGGACGGGTCATGGAGCGAGTTGTTGCAATTCAGACAAGGTATTGGCGCCGGCGAACGCCTGTGCATCGTCGAATACCACTTCGATACAGCGATGCTGGGCGGTCCACGCGTCGATCTTGCGCTGGCCGCTGCGCAGAAAGTCCAACAGGCTGGCCAGCAACGAGGCTTTCAGCAGGCAGAAAACCGGCTGTGTCCGTATCTGTCCGTTTTCTGACGTGGCGACCATGGCGATATCGGCGTCCTGCTCGCTTAATGCCTGAGCCAGACGCGACACCATATCCAGCGGAAAGCGCGGGCAATCGCAGGGCACCGTGACGAGATAAGCGGTTTCGCAGCGCGACAGGCCAGCCGCCAGTCCGGCGAGCGGGCCCGCGAAATCGGGCATATCATCGGGCCACACATCGACGCCCATGGATTCGTAGGCCGCCAGATTGCGGTTGGCGTTGATCATGGTCAGGCCTACCTGGGGCGACAGACGCATCAAGGCATGCAGCGCCAAGGGTATCCCCTGGAAATTCTGCAATCCTTTGTCTACGCCGCCCATGCGGCTGCCTCGTCCGCCGGCCAGGATGAGGCCCGTGATGTCGTTGGTTTGAATCATGGCACGCGAAAAAAGCGCCGACTTCAGCGTCGCGCAATGGCGGCCAGTATAGACCAGGCCGCGTGGGGCAGGCGCCAAGGGCGATCGCTGTCTCCGGGCTGCTCTGCTAACATGAGCCGAAAGGGCCCGATTCGTCCCCAGGGCAGCCAGTGCCACCGAAGGCATGCTGCCACGGCGCCCGGAGCGCCAAGCGTGCGCGCCCGCGGTTGTCCCGCCGTGCATTCACGGCAGGCGCCTACTTTCCCAATTACGTTGATTAGATAAAAGACCCAATGGTCGCTTCCGAAACTCTGCTTCAGGCCTTGCAGGCCGTCATAGACCCCAACACCGGCCGCCCCGTGGCCGACGCCAAATCGGTGAAGAATCTCCAGATCGATGGCGCGGACGTGGCGTTCGATGTGGAACTCGGCTACCCGGCGAAAAGTCAGGTATCTGCGTTGCGCAGCGCCTTGATCGCCGCCGCGAAATCGGTGCCGGGCGTGGGCAATGTGTCCGTGAATCTGCGCACCGCGATCGCAGCCCATGCCGCGCAGCGCGGCGTGGCCTTGCTGCCCAACATCAAGAACGTCATCGCGGTTGCTTCGGGCAAGGGTGGCGTGGGCAAGAGCACTACCGCCGTGAACCTCGCACTGGCGCTGGCCGCAGAAGGCGCCCGTGTCGGGATTCTGGATGCCGATATTTACGGCCCCAGCCAGTCGATGATGATGGGCATCAACGCGCGCCCGCAAAGCGAGGACGGCTCCACCATGGAGCCCCTGGAAAATTACGGCGTGCAAGTCATGTCGATCGGATTCCTGGTTGACGCCGACGAGGCGATGATCTGGCGCGGCCCGATGGCGGTGCAGGCGCTGGAGCAACTGCTGCGTCAGACGAATTGGAAAGACTTGGATTATCTGGTGGTCGATATGCCGCCGGGCACGGGCGATATTCATCTGTCGCTGAGCCAGAAGGTCCCGGTCACGGGCGCGGTGATCGTCACCACGCCGCAGGACATCGCGCTGTTGGACGCTCGCAAGGGCGTGAAGATGTTCGAGAAAGTCGGCGTGCCGATCCTCGGCGTGGTCGAGAACATGGCGGTGCACGTGTGCAGCCAGTGCGGCCACACGGAGCATATTTTTGGCGAGGGTGGCGGCCAGAAAATGGCGGCCGATTACGGCCTGGCGTATCTGGGCGCGTTGCCGCTGGATATCAACATCCGGCTGCAGGCCGATGGCGGCCAGCCTTCGGTGATTGCCGATCCCGACGGCGAAGTCGCGCAACTGTATAAATCGGTCGCGCGCCAGGTGGCGGTGGCCGTGGCCGACATGCCGAAAGATCATTCGGCCAAGCTCTCGGCGATTTCCATCAGCCGGGCGTCGTAGGAGGTCTCATGAGCGAGCCGGTCCCTTTGGCCCTGGATGTCGCGGTGGTGATGCGCAAGGTGCGCGTCACTGGCCCGATGAGCCGTTGGCAAGACTGGCGCTGGGAACTCGATGATGTGGTCGTCAACGAGCCGACCTTTGGCACCGCGCCGCGTCTGTTGCTAAAGGACGATACGCAAGAGCGTTGGCTGCATCCGGGTTACACCGTCAGGCTTTTTCGCGACGATGCGGAAGGCTATGTGCTTAACGCGACCACGCCGGCGCCCTGCTGGTTCGTGCTGTGGCGCATGCACGAAAGCGAAGACGCCGGCGAGCCGCAGGCGCGTCCCGAGATCGTGACGCTCAGCTATCACGATGCGGGGCGCTGGTTGGATGCGCAGGAGATGGTCGAGCAAGTTCCCGCGCCACCTGAAATCGTGGCATGGATGAATGCGTTTATCGAGGCCAACTATGTGCCTGAACCGAAGCGGCGCAAGCGGCCGGCGAGCTTTCAGCCGCTGCAAGACCGGTTTGGCAACCCGGCCTCGGTGTCCACTGTGAAGAAGTTTCGTGGCGAGGGGGCATCGTGACGGACGAAGTTCGTGGCGGCTTCCTGCATCGCTGGTCGCGCCGCAAGGTGCAAGCGCGGCAGGGACAACGGCTAGAAGACGAGCCGCGCCAGGATGAAGGTGTTGCGGGCGTCGCGCCGGACGAGGCGGGGGCGGCTGCGTCGCACACTGTCGAATCGGGTGCAGCTGCGACGGAAATCCCTGAGCCAGGCGTCACCGCCGCCGGGAGCCTGACACAGGACCCGCGCCCGGCGCGCCCGGATGCGCATTCTGGGGAATCCGAGCCCGCTCCACTTACGCTGGACGATGTGAAGACGCTGACATCGGACTCCGATTTCGCGCCTTTCGTGTCGCAACAGGTGGACCCGCAGGTGCGCAACGCGGCGCTGAAGAAGTTGTTTTCCGATCCCCACTACAATGTGATGGACGGGCTGGATATCTATATCGACGATTATTCCCAGCTCGAGCCGCTGCCGGCGCCCATGTTGCGTCGCATGGCCAGTGCGCAGGCGCTGAAGATGTTCGAGACCCTGACCGAAGACGGCGAGAACGCGCCCATCGCGCAGGCCAGCGACGAGCACCGGGAAGACGCCGAGCGGTCGCGCAGTATCGAGGACGCCCGTCCGGATGCCGCGCCCGCACCGCCGGAGCAACCCGATTCGCCGGACAGCGAAAAACGTGACGCACAGTCAGCGCCATCGGCTCGCTGAGAACGCCGCCGCGCTGCCTGTGTCCAGCGCAATTGTCTCTGCCCGTGATTCGTTATTGATGGTTTAGCCTTTATGACCACCCTGATTTGTGACTGCAACCGCACCATGCCGCTGGCGCCCGACGCGCTAGGCAGGGTCATGGGCGAACCCCTGGCGCCACATTCGCTGCTTTGCCGCAGAGAGGCAGGCGACTACCAGCAGGCCATTCGGGGAACCGACACGGTCGTGGTGGCCTGTACGCAGGAAACCCGCCTGTTCGAGGAACTGGGCCGCGCGACCGAGGGCGCCGTGGCGCCGGTGCGCTTTGTCAACATACGCGAGACGGGCGGCTGGAGCCGCGATGCCCGGCACGCGATGCCCAAGATCGCCGCATTGCTGGCCGCGGCCCATCTGCCGGAGCCGGAGCCTGTCGCCACCGTGACCTATCGCAGCGCGGGGCGTCTGCTGATCATCGGTCCGCTGGATCAGGCCGAGGCCGCCGCCGCCATGTTGGACGATGTGCTCGAGGTCACGCTGTTCGCGCCGGCGCCGGGCCAAGGCGCAGGGCGTCAAACGCGCCGTTATCCCGTGATCGCGGGGGCGATTGAAAGCCTGACGGGCCGGCTCGGCGCGTTCGAACTGACCTGGTCTCAACGCAACCCGATCGATCTCGACCTCTGCACGCGCTGCAATGCGTGTGTGGCGGCCTGTCCAGAGGGCGCGATCGGGTTGGATTATCAAGTTGACCTGAATCGCTGTACGGGACATCGGGACTGTACGGCGTCCTGTACGGTGGCGGGCGCGATTGATTTTCAGCGCTCGCCGATCACCGCCGCCGAGAGCTTCGATCTGGTGCTGGATTTAGGAGAGCAGCCGCAGTTCGTGCGGCATGCGCCGCCGCAAGGCTATTTCACCTGGCGCGATCGCAATCCCGCCACGCTGCTGCGCCTGCGCGAGATGGTGGGGGAATTCGATAAGCCGAAGTTCTTCGACTATAAGCAGTCGCTCTGCGCACATAGCCGCAACGAAATGGAGGGCTGCCGCGCCTGTGTGGATATATGCTCGGCCCAGGCCATCAGCAGCGATAAGCATCATCAGCGCATCGTGGTCGATCCGTACCTCTGCGTGGGTTGTGGCGCCTGTACGACCGTATGCCCCAGCGGGGCGCTGTCGTACACCTACCCACGCAATGGCGATCAGGGTCTGAAGCTGCGTACGCTGTTGAATACCTACTCGCGTGCGGGAGGCAAGGACGCCGTATTGCTGCTGCATAGTCAGCAAGCCGGACAGGATCTGATCGAGGCCCTGGGTCGCGCCGCGCAGCTGGGGCAGGCGTCGGGCGTGCCGGCCAATGTGATTCCGGTCTCGCTGTGGCATACCGCCAGCACCGGCCCAGACCTGTGGCTATCGGCCATCGCATGGGGAGCTTCGCAAATCGCGGTGTTGCTCACCGATGAAGAGGCGCCCCAATACCAGGAAGGCCTGAAAGCGCAGATGGGCATCGCGCAGGAGACTCTGAACGGGTTGGGTTATACGGGCCACCATCTGCATCTGTTGAACGCGACCGATCCGGCTGCGCTGGATCGCGAACTGCGACTCGTCGCCGAGCGTGCACCTGCCGTCCCGAATGAAACCGCCCGCTTTGCAACCGCACCTGAAAAGCGCACCACGTTGAGCCTGGCGCTGGATCATCTGATCGCCTGGGCGCCTGCACGCGAGGCCGAGGCCATCGCATTACCGCAGGGGGCCCCTGGGCTGGGCGCACCATTCGGTGCGATCGCTGTCAACAAGGACGCCTGTACGCTTTGTATGAGCTGCGTGAGCGCCTGTCCCGCCAACGCGCTAAAGGATAATTCGCAACTGCCGCAGCTGCGCTTTATCGAGAGCAACTGCGTGCAATGCGGTTTGTGCGAAAAAACGTGCCCCGAGGACGCCATCGCATTGGTGCCGCGTCTGCTGCTATCCGACCAACGCAAACAGGCCGTCGTGCTTAACGAGGCGCAGCCTTTCCACTGCATACGGTGCAACAAGGCGTTTGGCACGCAAAAGGGCGTGGACGCGATGCTGCAACGGCTGGGCGGCCATTCCATGTTCCAGGGCGCGGCGCTGGAGCGTCTGAAGATGTGCGGCGACTGCCGCGTCATCGATATGTATTCTTCCTCCGATGAAGCGCGGATCACCGATTTATGACGACGAATCCTTTACCTGATCAATCCCTCGCCCTAGAGGACGAGGACGCCGCCCGCGCGGAGGTCTATACGCTGCTGGCGCATCTGTTCTACGCGCCGCCCTCGGCGGAGTTGTTGGCGCATCTGCGTGCCGCACCCGAGGCCGAGCCGGAAAGCGCGCTGGCGCCGTCGTGGAATGCGCTGCTAGGCGTGGCGCGCGAGCTGGATGTGGCGGCGATCTCCGCCGAATACGACACGCTATTCGGTGGCGTGGGCAAGCCCGATGTCTACCTGTTCGGCTCGCATTATTTGTCCGGCTTTCTCAATGAAAAGCCCTTGGTGCAGCTGCGCGATGACCTGGCCAAGCTCGGTCTGGCGCGTGCGCCCGCCATGCCCGAGACGGAAGACCACATCGCTTATCTGTGCGACGCGATGCGTTTGCTGATCACCCGACCGGAGGCCGACGGTTCCAGCCTCGCCTTGCAGCGCGAGTTTTACCTGGCGCATATCCGGCCTTGGGCGGACGACTTGCACGACGCGATCGTGGCGCAACCGGCCGCACGGTTTTATGCCCGGCTTGCCGAGTTTTTCCGTGATTTCAACAGCGTGGAGGCCCAGGCCTTCGACATGCTGTCGTAGAATGCCGGCCCCGGGTTTCCGCGGCCAGCACTTTTCCGAAATATCCCTGTCCACACTAGGGAAATTGTCCCTGCCCCTTGACTCGGGGTACAGTATGCACATCACTTCATATCTATCAGCCCCAGAGGAGACCGATATGTCACAACAAAATCCTCAGCTTTCGCGCCGCCGGTTTCTCACGGGCGCGGCGACAGCGGGCGCGGCAGCGGCCGGAGCCGTGGCTGCAGGCAACGTTGGTTTGTCAGCGCCGGCACAGGCCGCGCCGGCCAAGCCTGCCCCCAAGAACGGCGGCGGTTACCACCTTAGCGAACACGTGAAGCGCTATTACCAGACTACTCTCCTCTGACGGAGTCCGGCATGTTGCTGACCAAAAAAACTGTGGCCGCGCCGACTGGCGCGGCGGAATCGAACTTCGTGCAGAGCCTGCGCCGGGGCATGGCCCAGGCGCTGCCCACGATGGATCGCCGTACTTTTCTGCGCCGTTCCGGCATAGGCGTGGGCGCGGGTCTGGCGGCCGCGCCGCTGGCGTTGGTGCGCAAGGCCGAGGCCGCCGACTCGAAAGAGGTCTTGGTCGGCAAGACCAAGGCCGTGACACGACGCACGGTCTGTTCGCACTGTTCGGTGGGCTGTTCGGTCGACGCCGTGGTGGAAAACGGCGTGTGGGTGCGGCAAGAGCCCGTGTTCGATTCGCCAATCAACCTGGGCGCGCACTGCGCCAAGGGCGCCGCGCTACGCGAGCACGGCCATGGCGATCACCGTCTGCGCTATCCCATGAAGCTGGTTAACGGCAAGTACCAGCGCATCAGCTGGGACACGGCGTTAAACGAGATCTCCGAGCGCTTGCTCAAACTGCGCGAAGAAAGCGGGCCGGACTCGGTCTATTGGATTGGCTCGTCCAAGCACAATAACGAGCAGGCCTATCTGCTGCGCAAGTTCGTCAGCTACTTCGGCAGCAATAACTGCGACCACCAGGCGCGTATCTGTCACTCCACGACCGTGGCCGGTGTGGCCAACACGTGGGGCTACGGCGCCATGACGAACTCGTACAACGACATGCAGAATGCAAAGATCGCGTTGTACATCGGTTCGAACGCCGCCGAAGCGCACCCGGTGTCCATGCTGCACCTGCTGCACGCCAAGGAAAACGGCTGTAAGGTCATCGTGGTGGACCCGCGCTTTACGCGCACGGCCGCCAAGGCAGACCAGCATGTACGCATTCGTTCGGGCACGGACGTCGCGTTCCTGTTCGGCTTGCTGTATCACGTCTTCAATAACGGCTGGGAAGACAAGGACTATATCCAGGCACGCGTTTACGGCATGGACCAGGTCAAGGCCGAGGTGATGTCGAAGTGGACTCCGGACAAGGTCCAGGAAGTCTGCGGCGTCGACGAAGCCACGATGTTCGGCATCGCCAAGGCAATGCACGAAAATCGTCCCGGCACGCTGGTATGGTGCATGGGCCAGACCCAGCACACCATTGGCAACGCCATGGTGCGCGCGTCCTGTATTTTGCAGCTCGCGCTGGGCAACATCGGCAAGTCCGGTGGCGGTGCCAACATTTTCCGCGGCCACGATAACGTGCAGGGCGCGACCGACGTCGGCCCCAACCCCGATTCGCTGCCGGGCTACTACGGTCTGACCGAAGGCTCGTGGAAGCATTTCGCCAACGTCTGGGGCGTGGATTACGAGTGGATCAAGAGCCGCTACGCCTCGCCCGATCTGATGACCAAGCCCGGCATTACTGTGTCGCGCTGGATCGATGGCGTGCTGGAAAATCCCGAGCTGATCGATCAGCCGACCAACCTCAAGGCAGTGTTCTACTGGGGCCACGCTCCCAACTCGCAAACCCGCGGCCTGGAAATGAAACGGGCCATGGACAAGCTGGATCTGCTGGTGGTTGTGGACCCGTATCCGTCGGCCACGGCGGCGATGGCGGCCATGCCGGGCAATCCGGATGATCTGAATCCCAACCGAGCGGTATATCTGCTGCCGGCCACAACCCAGTTCGAAACCAGCGGGTCGTGTACCGCCTCGAATCGCTCCGTGCAATGGCGCGAGAAAGTCATCGAACCGCTGTGGGAAAGCCGTACCGATCACATGATCATGTACCAGCTCGCGCAAAAGCTGGGCTTTGGCAAGGAGTTCGTCAAGAACTACAAGCTGCAACAAGTCAACGGCATGGACGAGCCGGTGATCGAAGACGTGCTGCGTGAAATCAATCGCAGCTGCTGGACGATCGGCTACACCGGTCAGAGCCCCGAGCGTCTGAAAGCGCATATGCGCAATATGCATCTCTTTGATGTGAAGACGCTGCGCGCCAAGGGCGGCAAGGATCCCGAGACGGGCTATGACTTCACGGGCGATTATTTTGGTCTGCCCTGGCCGTGCTGGGGCACGCCGGAAATGAAGCATCCGGGTACGGCGAACCTGTACGACACCAGCCTGAACGTCATGGAAGGCGGCGGTAATTTCCGCGCCAACTTCGGCGTCGAGCGCAATGGCGAAAGCCTGCTGGCCGAGGATGGCTCGCACTCCAAGGGCGCGGACCTGACCACCGGTTATCCCGAGTTCGACCACGTGCTCCTGAAAAAGCTGGGCTGGTGGAACGAATTGACCGACGCGGAGAAAAAAGCCGCCGAGGGCAAGAACTGGAAGACCGATCCCTCCGGCGGCATTATTCGCGTCGTCATGAAGAACCACAGCTGCTATCCGTTTGGCAATGCCAAGGCGCGCGCAGTCGTGTGGAACTTCCCCGATCCGATTCCGCAGCACCGTGAGCCGCTCTATGGCACCCGCCCGGACCTGGTGGCGAAGTATCCCTCGCACAAGGATTTGAAGACGTTCTGGCGTTTGCCGACGATGTACAGCTCGCTGCAGCAAAAGAACGTGGACGATCGCTTGTACGAGAAATTCCCGCTCGTGCTGACCTCGGGCCGTCTGGTCGAATACGAAGGCGGCGGCGAGGAAACGCGCTCGAACCCGTGGCTGGCGGAACTGCAGCAGGAATCGTTCGTGGAGATCAACCCCAAGGCGGCTGCCGATCGCGGTATTCGCAACGGCGACCGCGTGTGGGTGCTGACCCCGACAGGGGCGCGTCTGAACGTGCAGGCACTGGTGACGGAACGCGTGGGACCGGATACGGCGTTCATGCCGTTCCACTTTTCGGGCCGTTGGCAAGGCAAGGACATGCTGGAGCATTACCCGGAAGGCGCAGCCCCGATTGTTCGTGGCGAGGCCGTGAACACCGGCACGACTTACGGGTATGACGTGGTGACCATGATGCAGGAAACCAAAACCACGATCTGCAACATCGCAAAGGCATAAGGAGAACGCCATGGCGAGAATGAAATTTATCTGTGATGCAGAGCGTTGTATCGAATGCAATAGCTGCGTCACGGCGTGCAAGAACGAGCACGAAATCCCCTGGGGCGTGAATCGCCGCCGCGTGGTGACATTGAACGACGGCGTGCCTGGCGAGAAATCGATCTCGGTGGCCTGTATGCACTGCAGCGACGCGCCCTGTATGGCCGTCTGCCCGGTCAATTGTTTCTATCGCACCGAAGAAGGCGTGGTCCTGCATAACAAGGACACCTGTATCGGCTGTGGTTACTGCTCGTACGCCTGTCCGTTCGGCGCGCCGCAGTTCCCCTCGGACGGGGCATTTGGCGTGCGCGGCAAGATGGACAAGTGCACGTTCTGCTCGGGCGGCCCCGAGGAGCACGGCAGCGCGGCGGAATTCGAAAAGTACGGCCGCAACCGTCTGGCCGAAGGCAAGCTGCCCGCCTGTGCGGAGATGTGCTCGACCAAGGCGCTTCTGGCAGGCGACGGTAACGTCGTGGCTGACATTTTCCGTACCCGCGTCCTGCATCGCGGCAAAGGCGCCGAGGTGTGGGGTTGGGGCACGGCATATGGCTCGCAACAAGCCGGCCAGCCGCCCGCCGAGCAACCTGCAGCGGCGCCTCAGCCGGCAGCTACGCAAAGCGGAGGCAAGTCATGAACACGCGCACCGTTTTCGTCGCCCTGAGCGTCCTGGCACTGGCGGGTTGCAGCGAGCCGTCGCAGGAACTGCATTCCGCCGCCGAGATTGGCCAGCCCCCGGAATACACGGGGACTGGCAGTCAATTCGTCGCGCCCGGATGGACGCAGGGCGACAAGGCCAGCTGGAGCCGGGAGTTGACGGTACGGACGCAGCGTGGGCAGAACGAGTACAACAAAACTAACTGACCGGAGGCTGCCAATGTTACGGTCGAATTTTCTGGCGCGCTGGGGCGCCTGCTGCATGTTGCTGTTGACGGCACTCGTGCTCAACGCCCCGGTTACGGCGCAAACCACCGCGCCCGCGGGTAGCAGCTTGGGCGGCATCCAAAGCGCGAACATTTTCGAAGTGAAGCCGGATGCCGATCAACAACCGGGCTATGCCGAGCAGACCAACGCCGAGCGTGCGCGCGTACAACCCGGCAACAATGCACCGATGTGGCGTCAGGTCAATTCGGGTGAGCCGGGCTATAGCAGCCTGCCGCGCAGTCAGGCCCCGGAAGCGGGGGTGTTGATCCAGCGCTTTGTGCAGTATCCGGGGTCGCAATTCACTACGGCCGGTGAGGCCTGGCGTCAGGTGCGTAACCAATGGCTGATCCCCTATGGCGGGGCGCTGTTGCTCATCGCCTTGGTGGCCATTGCGTTGTTCTACTTCGCCAAGGGTCCCATCAAGGTCCATGGCGCCGAGACGGGACGCAAGATCGAACGCTTCACGTATTTCGAACGGGCGGCGCATTGGGTGAACGCGGCGGCCTTCGTGATTCTGGCGCTGTCAGGCATCGTGATGGCGTTTGGCCGGTACATCATGCTGCCTTGGATGGGCAGCGCGATCTTCGGCAAGCTGACCTGGATCTTGAAGACCACGCATAACTTCGTTGGCCCGGTGTTCGCCGTGTCGTTGCTGGTGGTGTTGATCACGTTCGCCAAGGACAACGTATGGCGGCGTTATGACTGGACCTGGCTGCGTAAAGGCGGCGGTTTGCTCAAGCCGCAACATGTTTCCTCGGGGCGATTCAACGCTGGCGAGAAGCTCATGTTCTGGGTCGGCATGCTGTTTCTTGGCGTGATCGTCGTGGCTTCAGGCTTGTGGCTGGATCGGGTAATTCCCGGCATCGTGTATACGCGCGGCGATATGCAGATCGCGCACATGATCCACGCTGTGTCGGTTACGCTGATGATGTGCATGCTGTTGGGGCATATTTATCTCGGCACGATCGGCATGCATGGCGCGTACAAGGCAATGAAGACCGGCTACGTCGACGAGACCTGGGCGCGCGAGCATCACGACATCTGGTTCGACGATATCCAGTCCGGCAAGATTCCTGCTCAGCGTAGCGCCGACCGCGCCAAGAACGGACGCAGTCAGGCCTTTGTGCGGCCCTCGTCCAATATTCATTAACCTTTAGCGTTGCGCGGGCGCGGTCTGTCTGGCGGATGCGCCCGCCTATGAGATGACAAGAGGGACAAGATGAAAAAAACATTGGCAATATGGGCGCTGCTCGCGGCGGCGTTGAGTCCCCAGGCCCTGTTAGCCGCGCCCACGGACGCCGATGCGGCGCGTGCCGCCGCCGAGGCGAAGGCGCGCGCGGCATGGAACGATAAGGTCACTGCCTATAAGCTGTGCGTCGCGCAAGATCGTGTCGCCGCGCACTACCGCGAGCAAATGGCGGCCAACGGTAAAACGGCCCCGGAGCCCGTGGCCACGCCGCCTTGCATGGAGCCAGAACCTTTCACCTTTAACGCCGAAGGCACGCAACCACGCGAAGGCTCGGGCGCGCATTCGCCAGCCGAGACGGCGCAGCGTCCGCCCAGCTCGTCCACGCCCGAAAACGGCGAAAAGCCGCTGGCGAAATAAGTCAGAGTTTCGCGTTGTTGCCTCGACTGACTCAAGCCAGTGCGCCGTTGACGCGTGAAGTCACGGTAGTGAATGAGCATGGCCAGACTGAGACCGTTTCGATTCCGGCAGAGCGCCCGTTGACGATTTATGTCGATCGGCGCGAGGTCGTCACGCTGATGACCTTGGGCGCGATGCCGGAATTGCTGGTGCTCGGCTATCTGCGTAATCAACGTTTGATACGGCAGCCCAGTGATGTGCTGTCGATCATGGTGGACTGGGAAGTCAACGCCGCCGCGGTTGAAACCCGTGACGGCATCACCGATATCGACGCGCGCACCGCACAGCGTGTGGTCACTACCGGATGCGGGCAGGGCAGTGTGTTTGGTGGGCTGATGCAGGAGCTGGATCAAATCCAGTTGCCCGCCGATGCGCGGATTTCCCAGTCGTCGCTGTATGGCTTGCTTAATGCGATCCGGCTGCAGGAGACCACGTACAAATCGGCGGGCTCCGTGCATGGCTGCGCGCTATTTCGTGGCGCGGACATGCTGAGGTTCGTTGAAGACGTGGGTCGTCATAACGCGATCGATACGCTGGCTGGCTGGATGTGGATGCAGCCGGAAAGCGAACAACGCGGCGATGACAAGATTTTCTATACGACCGGGCGCCTGACCAGCGAGATGATCATGAAATCGGCGCAGATGGGCGTGCCTATCGTGGTGTCGCGCAGCGGCATGACGCAGATGGGTTACGAGCTGGCGCGTGATCTGGATTTATGCGCGATCGGGCGGGCGGTGAATCGTCGCTTTGTCTGCTATACGGGCGCACATCGGCTGATTTTGCAACCGGAGTTAGCGGCTGCCCGCAATGTGGATGCGGCGAACGCAGCAGGTTGATGCGGCTATCTGCGTGGTTTACGCGAAGTCGCTTTACGCGCTGGAAAAGTCCACCACGGCAGCACCCGCCGCATCGACAATACATCTCCGCTTTGTAGCGGTGCGTAGCCCGGCATGGCGGAAAGCGCTGCCTGCCATGGCGCGCTGCGCAAAATCTCCAGCAGCGCCTGTGTCGACGGCTGGTCGAGCGTTGACTTCAGACAAACGAGAAAATAGTTTTCCCGAACTAGCGGAATGAAATCCAGCGCATGTCGCTCGACGCTCGGCTGTACCCCGAACCCGGCGTCCGCATGGCCATTGGCAATGGCATGCGCAATGGCGTGATGCGACGGCTCGGTACGGTCATAACCTTCAATGGCGGAAGACGACAAGCCTGCCTGTTCCAACAGTTCGTCAAACAGCACGCGCGTGCCCGTACCCAATGCTCGGTTGACGAACCGCACGCCTCGGCACAGGTCGGCCAGCGTCGTCACGCCAGCGGGATTGCCACGCGCGACGATGAGGCCTTGATTACGTTGCGCGAAGCCGATGATCTTATGCAGGCCCGGTTTGAGCAAAGGCTTGTAGACGCGCTCGGTCAAGGACCCTGGCACAGGATCCTGCCGCGTATGAAAACCCGCAATCACGCAACGGCCTTCATTCAAACCACGAATCGCGTCCACGCTGCCGGTATAGCTGATATCCAGATAGAGCTTGTGGCTGGCCACGGCGTGTTCGCGTAGCGCGCCCAGCGCATCATCGTGACTCGCATATAGCGGCACCACATGCGCCGCATCGTCAAAGGCCATCGCGAATGCGCGTTCCAGATCTGCGCGCAGCGCGTGGATTTGCGGCGCGAGCCGGGCTTGCGCCTGTCGTTCCGCCCAGAGCAGTTTTTCGCCGAACTCGTTCAAGCGGGCCGGCTGGCCCTTGTCCCACACGATCAACGTGCGGCCCAGCGTCTGCTCCCAGCGCTTCAGTTCGCCCCAGACGTGTCGATACGACAGCCCCATCGCCTTGGCAGCGGCCGATATCGAGCCATGCTGGCGCACGGCGTAGAGCAGGTCCATCAGCGCGTTGCCGATGGTGCCGGGGGCAGGCGAAGTGGCGCCCAGCTGGTAGGAGAGGTCGATACGATGCACGGCGAAAGTATGCCCGAAATACGCGTTGCAGACGGACCTGGTTGGCTCTCCATCATACCTATGCACGCCGGAACATATGGCCTAGGGCGCTGCGGTGCGATACCCTCACGGCATCTCGCCGCCGCTGACGGCTTCATATTCGCCTTGCCGAATCGACCTGTTGACTTCGTGATTCCTGCCTTTGCGGCGTAGCGCGCGCTTGGCGCGCCTGTTGATTTCCCGTCTTACCCGTCATGAACACCGTATCTGAAAGCTTTGCGACAGCCTTTGCGCTGATCATGTCGGCTGACCCCGTGTTGCTCTCCATCGTGTGGCGCTCGTTGGCGGTGAGCGCCTGCGCTTGTCTGCTCGCCTGTGGCGTGGGGATGTGGGCGGGCGCATGGCTGGCCGTAGCGCGTTTCCGTGGACGTGGACTGCTGTTGGTGATGTTGAATACCTCCCTGGCATTGCCGTCGGTGGTGGTGGGGCTGGCGTTATATCTGCTGTTGTCGCACTCCGGACCCTTGGGCTTTTTGGGCTGGTTGTTCTCGTTCAAGGCCATGGTGCTCGCGCAGGCGGTGCTGGTATGTCCAGTGATTACCGCATTGGTGCGCCAAACCATTGCAGACGCCGACAAGCATCATGGAGAGCAACTGCGATCCCTGCGTGCGCGTGCCTGGCTGCGCGGCCTGCTGTTGCTGTGGGATGAGCGATTCGCCCTGGTGACGATCGTGATCGCGGGGTTCGGACGCGCCATTTCCGAGGTGGGCGCGGTGATGGTGGTGGGCGGCAATATCGAAGGCTATACGCGCGTGATGACCACCGCGATCGCGTTGGAAACGAGCAAAGGCGATCTGCCGTTGGCGCTGGCATTAGGCATTGTCCTGCTCAGTGTGGTGTTGCTGTTGAATTTCGCGGCCGCGGCGTTAAAGCGGTGGCGTGAGCGTCGCGATGCGGGCCTGTCCGGATTGTTTGGCCAAGCGGGGACGCCAGCATGACGCAAAGCTACGAGACCTTATTCGATCTACGCGATGTCGACGTGGATTTTGGCGGCGTGCACGCGCTGCGCGGTGTCTCGCTCACCGTAAGACCCGGCGAATCGATTGCGCTGGTCGGTGCGAATGGCAGCGGCAAGAGCACACTCTTGCGCGTATTGCATTGCCTGATACAGCCCACGCGCGGCCAGGCGTTTTGCACAGCACGCAAGCATCAGGCCATGTTGTTTCAACAGCCTTATCTGCTGCGCATGTCGGTGTTGAGCAATGTGGCGTTGGCGTTGTGGCTGCGAGGTTTGCGCTGGCGCGAAGCGCGGGCCAAGGCGCGGGAAGCGCTGGAACGAGTCGGCATGGGCGATCTCGCCGGTCGCAATGCCAAAGCCTTGTCGGGTGGACAACAGCAGCGACTGGCGATGGCACGCGCATGGGCGGTAAAGCCCGATGTGCTCTTGTTGGACGAACCCACCGCGAGCCTGGACCCGCATGCCAAGCGCGATGTCGAGCAGATGATGCAGGACTTTATGCAGCAGCCCGTGGTGTCGGCTCAGGCGCAGACGCCAGCTGTCCAGCCCCCCGCGATGATATTCAGCAGTCACAACCTGGGGCAGGTGAAACGGCTGGCGCGGCGCGTGATTTATCTCGAACGCGGGCGCGTGGTGGTGGATCTGCCCGTGCAGGATTTTTTCGATGGCCCGCTTCCCGAAGCGGCCAGTCTGTTTCTCAAGGGAGAACGCATAACATGAAACTAGCTACTTTATTGCGGCGCGCCGCGTTGCCCGCGTTGCTCAGCGCCACCGCATGGCTCGCCCCAATGGCCCACGCGGAAACGATCACGATGGCGTCGACCACGTCAACGGAGCAATCCGGTCTTTTCTCGCATCTGTTGCCGGCATTCAAGAAAGCCACCGGGACGGATATCAAAGTCGTGGCGCAGGGCACTGGCCAGGCGCTGGACATGGCTCGTCGTGGCGACGCCGATGTGTTGTTCGTGCACGATCAGGCGGCCGAGGAAAAATTCGTCGCCGAGGGCTATTCGAAAAAGCGCTATCCCGTCATGTATAACGACTTCGTCCTCATCGGCCCGGCCGATGATCCCGCTGGCGTGAAGAGTGACGACATTGTCGCAGCACTAAGCAAACTGGCTCAGCAGAATGCATCGTTTATCTCTCGTGGTGACAAGAGCGGCACGCATGCGGCCGAACTGCGTTTCTGGAAGTCAGCTGGCGTGGACGACATGGGCAAGGGCTATAAAGCCTGCGGCTGCGGTATGGGGCCGGCGCTGAACATGGCGTCTTCGACCGGTGCCTATGTGCTGTCCGATCGCGGCACGTGGCTGAGCTTCAAAAACCCCGGCAACCTGAAAATCCTGGTCGAAGGCGACAAGCGTCTGTTCAACCAGTATGGCGTGATGGTGGTCAATCCCGAGAAGTTTCCTCATGTGAAAGCCAAAGAGGCTCAGCAGTTCGTCGACTGGGTCACCTCGCCGGCAGGCCAGGACACGATTGCCAGCTACGAGGTCAATGGCCAACAGCTGTTCTTCCCGAACGCGGATAAGTAATCGCGACAGGTCGCGTCAGCGCGGGTGTGTGGCCTCGCATCACGCAGGCCATATGCCCGAGCTGCCGCGACGATGGCTATCCATCAGATGCGTGTCTATCATGCCGGTGGCTTCCATGAGCGCGTGCATGGTGGTGGGGCCCACGAACTTAAAGCCTCGTGCGCGCAAGGCCTTGCTTAACGCCGTGGACGCCTCGGATACGGTCGGGATCTCGTCGATGCTGCGCGGTGTGGGCGTCTGAGCCGGCTGAAACGACCAAATAAAATCGACCAATCCGCCGTGCGCGCGCAGCGCGAGCGTCGCGGCGGCGTTGTTGATGGTGGCGAGGATCTTGGCGCGGTTTCTCACGATGCCGGCATCGGCCATGAGCCGTTCTACATCTGCCTCGTCGTACGCAGCCACCACGTCGGGGTCGAACTGACTAAACGCGGCGCGAAAGGCCTCGCGCTTACGCAGGATCGTGGCCCAGGATAAGCCGGACTGGAAACACTCCAGGCTCAGGCGCTCGAACAATCCCCGTTCGTCGCGTACCGGCATGCCCCATTCGGTATCGTAGTAATGACGCAGTAAAGGATCGACCGCTGCCCAGGGTGGCCGGGCGAGTCCGTCCTCACCCATGACCACACCGGTGCCGGCACGAGCGGTTGCGTTGCTCTCCAGCGCGAGCAGATGAGATTTGGCCTGTAGTCCGCCGGCAAATCCCGTCATGGCGCCGGAACTGCCAATCACGCGATGGCACGGCACGACGATACATAGTGGGTTGCGCGCATTCGCGGCGCCCACCGCGCGTACGGCTTCGGGGCGGCCGATTTGTCGCGCAATGTCCCGATAGCTGCGCGTCTCGCCGTAAGGGATAGCAAGTAGAGCACGCCATACCGCCTGCTGAAACGCGGTGCCGCGCGGATCCAACGGCAATTCAAAGTGCTTGCGCTGCCCGGCGAAATACTCGGCCAGTTGCTGCTGTGCCGCATGCAAGGTCGGATGCGTTTCGTCCACACGCATGGCGTCGAGGCGGACGCGTTCAGCGCCTTCACTTTCCCATGTGACAGCCGTCAGGCCGGCAGCGCTTGCCACCAATTTAAGGCGGCCAACAGGGGATTCGATGATTCGATAAACAAGCGACACGAGGGGCGACTCCTCTTGCTGGCGGTCTGATTTTCAAGGCATGAACAGGGTGTTGCGACCTCCTGTACAGCGGATTGCTAAGGTCGCAGCTCAGGCCGATGAGCGAGGCACGCGCATCGCAGCATCAGCCCTTCACGGTGCAGCCGTGGCGACTGCGCACCACCCGATGATAGCTCGTCAGCTGCCCGGCTCATGTCCGAGGATTCAGGAGTTCATTGTGCGTCATACATTAGATTGTGCGGTCCTGATCACCCCTGCCCACACGAATTGGGCACGCGAATGGGTCGATCGGCATCGGGGGCAACTGGGTCGCTTGCGCTTATATGTGCAGGACGTATCGAGTGTTTTGTTGCCAAGCCGCGGTGGGTTCGGGCCTATTTCCACCAACCCCGTGGTCATGCGACGATTCGACGGGTGCCTGTTGCCCGTTTCACGCGCATCGCTGTCGTGGACGCGCACGTTATTGGTAGGGCTGAACGCCAAGCCTTGCGTGCCCTTGATCGCGCTGCTATTCGATATCACCGCTCCCGCTACGCTGGACCTGCTCTCGCTCGGTATCAATGACTTTGTGCGCGATCCCGTGTGCCCAGACGAATTGCGCGCCCGCCTGCTGCATTCGAAGCGTCAGGCGCGGGCGGCCGCGTCGGTCAAGGCCGCTACCACGTCATCGGGTATATGGACCCCGACGAACCCCTCATCCGCTGCCAAGGATCCCGCTGAACGCAGGCGGCGTTCTCCCGTGCGGGCAATCGAGCTCGTCGAGCGGCCGAGCATTGTCGGGGTGACAGGTCGCGCGCCTGGCGCGACCGGCGAGGACGCCGAGTATTTCGATGTCCGCGCGATCGACGAGCCCTTCCGGCAGGCGAAGGCCCGCGTGGTGGCCGGATTCGAACGAGCGTACTTGCGTGGCGCCCTGTATCGGCATTCGGGCAATGTGGCGCGTGCGGCGCGCGCGGCTTGCAAGCATCGCCGCGCCTTCTGGGCGCTGATGCGCAAGCATAGGATCGACGCGGCACATTTTCGGATGCAGGAAACCACCCCGGAGCCGGTATCCTGACCGTGGAGGGCAGCGGCAGCACGTAATTCCTAAGGCGGTAAAATCACGTGTCCTGATATCCAAGGATCGCCGTGTCTGCTGCTCCCCTGAAGAACGATGTGTTCCTGCGCGCCTTGCTGCGCCAGCCCGTGCCGTATACCCCGATCTGGTTAATGCGCCAAGCGGGCCGGTATCTGCCGGAGTACAACGCCACGCGGGCGCGCGCCGGCTCGTTCATGGGACTGGCGCAAAATCCGGATTTCGCTGCCGAAGTCACGCTGCAACCGTTAGCGCGTTACGACCTGGACGCGGCGATTTTGTTTTCCGACATCTTGACCGTGCCGCATGCGATGGGCCTGGGTCTGGATTTCGCACCGGGCGAGGGGCCGCGTTTCGCCCGACCGGTGCGCACGGAAGACGATGTCGCCTCGCTCGCCGTGCCCGATATGGAGTCGCTGCGTTACGTCTTCGACGCGGTCAGCGTCATCCGTCGCGAACTCGATGGGAAAGTGCCGTTGATCGGTTTCGCCGGTAGCCCCTGGACGATCGCCTGTTACATGGTCGAAGGGCGGGGCAGTGCCGACTATCGGCTGATCAAATCGATGCTTTACGGCCGTCCGGATTTGCTGCACCGGATTCTCGACATCAACGCCGAAGCCACCCTGCAATACCTGAACGCCCAGATCGGGGCGGGCGCCCAGGCCGTGATGTTGTTTGATAGCTGGGGAGGCGTACTGGCCGATGGCCTGTTCCAGCAGTTTTCGCTCGCCTATACCCGCAAGGTGGTCGCCGGACTGATTCGTGAACGCGAAGGGCGTCCGGTGCCCGTCGTCGTGTTTACCAAGGGCGGCGGCCTTTGGCTGGAGGACATCGCCGCCTGTGGCTGCGACGCCGTGGGGCTGGACTGGACCGTCAATCTGGGCCGCGCGCGCGAGCGTACGGGCGACTCAGTGGCGCTGCAAGGCAATCTCGATCCAATGACGCTGTTTGGCGGAGCCGAGGCGATCCGCGCCGAGGCGCGCCGTACCTTGGACGCATTTGGGCGGGTGGGCA
>NZ_WSJA01000028.1:0-75445 GCF_009763235.1 Bordetella sp. 15P40C-2 | reverse complement strand
AGGATAGAATCGATAGGGGACATCAGCATTGTTTCCTTTAGACAGGTTCTTCGCAAAAACAAGTCTAATGAATGCTGGTCGTCCCCCGTTTATGATGTAGAGCCGCTTTTTGTTATCCAGCCAGTTTTGGGAGCGTTCTTGCTGTTTCACGCAAGTGTGGGTATCGATGTTGAGTGCGCCTGCTGTTTTCGCGACGGTGCGTCGCCGGCGTTAATGCCATAACTTCTTTGAGATGGCGCACTTCGTCAGTGGGGCTGCGGCCGAACTGACGCTTGAACTCGCGGCTGAATTGCGAAGGGCTCTCATAGCCCACCTGCTCGGCTGCACTGCCCGCGCTTATTCCATTGCGTATCATCATCATACGGGCTTGATGTAGGCGTATCGCTTTGATGTACTGAATGGGCGAGGTCGCTGTAACGGCCTTGAAGTGCGCATGAAAGGCGGGTACGCTCAGGTGCGCTTCGCCAGCCAGGGTGGCGACATCCAGATCGAGATCGTACTGGGTATGAATGCGCCTGAGTACCTTTGCGATACGGCCAAAATTTGTACCTTGCTGAAAGGCCGCTCGCAGAGACCCGCCCTGTTCGCCGATGAGCACGCGATAAGTGATTTCGCGATATATGGACGGTCCGATCAATTTAGCTTCGAGCGGCGACGTGAGCGCTTCCAACAAGCGTAGCGTGGCGTCTTGCAGTTTGTCGTCCAGCCTTGTGGCGTAGAGTGTAGCCGGTACCGAGTGGGGCGATTCTTCAGCTTCGATGGCCACGGACAACTCCGCTGTAATGCTCGGGTCAATACGTAAGGTAATGCCCAACATCGGCTCTGCTTCGCTGGCGTGTGTCTCTGTAGTGAAGGGTAAAGGTACCGAAAGTACCAGATAGTGTTGCGCGTCATAGACGTATAACTTGCCCCCGTGCATGCCTTGTTTACGACCCTGCAGCACGATAACGATGCTCGGCTCATACAGAGCCTGAGTGTGTGTCAACGGGCGGTTGCTGCGCATTATCGTGACGCCATTGAGCAGCGTCTCGGTGTAGCCCTCTGCAGGGGCGAGCTGCTTGGTCAATGCGACCATCCGCGCTAATTGGGTTGCCATATTCCCCTCGTATTCGCGTCATTGGCAGGTGTAGAGGATGATAGCAAAGCGTCAAGGAATAGGCGTGCCTGGTACTTAAAAGCGAGCAGGAAAATAGGTTTAGGCAAACATCGAATAGAAACGAACCTTAGCGAGAGGGCCCCTTTTCCGTAGCATGACGGTCATGGCGCGACAGGCATCGTGCTTGATTCAGGACCGAACCGTCTAACTGCCAGAGAGGGCTACCCATGAGTACTAAACCAGGAAAAATCATTCTGCTGACGGGCGCGAGCAGTGGCATAGGCGCGGCCTGCACCACCTATCTCGCGAGCCAAGGTCATCAACTCGTGATAGGGGCAAGGCGTAGCGATAGACTCGAACGTCTTGCCGCGGAGATACGCGCAAAGGGCGGCCGGGTCGACGTTCACGCGCTTGACGTCACGCAACGTGCCAGTGTGCAGGCCTTTGCTGATGTGGCGCTCGCGCGCTACGGACACATCGATGTCATCATCAACAATGCCGGTGTGATGCCGCTGTCGCCGATGAGCGCAATTAAGGTCGATGAATGGGACCAGATGATAGACGTGAATATTCGCGGCGTCCTGTATGGCGTTGCAGCCGTACTGCCGTCGATGACGGCGCGCGGCAGCGGGCAAATCATCAACATTTCGTCGATAGGTGGCTTGTCGGTCGTCCCGACGGCGGCGGTGTACTGCGCCACCAAGTACGCGGTACGCGCCATCTCTGACGGATTGCGTCAGGAGAACGACAAGCTGCGAGTGACCTGCGTTTATCCAGGAGTCGTCGAGTCGGAGCTGGCTGACACCATCACGGACGAGGTCGCCGCCCAAGCGATGAAGAAGTTTCGTGAAATTGCCTTGAAGCCCGAGGCCATTGCAGCCGCTATCGCGCATGTCATCAATCAGCCCGACGGCGTCGACACCAGCGACATCGTGGTGCGTCCCACCGCGAGCGCCTGACTGCACCGCTCGCCTACCTGACTGAAAAGGAAATCTTATGAAAACACTCAAGCTCGTGACGCGCAGCGTGCCGATGGCGCTGGCGATGGTTCTCACTCTGGCCACAACCGCGATGGCCGATACGGGCGATCTGCAAGCTCGACGCGATCAGGGTAGTGCCGTGATAAAAAATTGAATCGAGGCAACAGCCAACCGGTGCTGGAGGCCATGAGAAGCGAATTCCCGTTTTTGGCCGATGCCACCGAGGCCTACGCCTTGGGTGATGTTTGGGGCCGCACAGTACTGGACGATCGCACCCGGCAGATTGCCGCAGTCGCTGCGTTCGCCGCGATGGGAGAGACCGGCATGATGAGTGTGCACGCCGGGTATGCCCTAAACATTGGCGTTCCTGCTGAGGAGCTCAAAGAGGCGATCTATCTTGTGACAGTCACTTCAGGCTTCCCGCGGGCTATCGCCGCATCTCAGGCGCTGTCCAAAGTGATCGCACAGCATGCCGTCACGCCCGGAGGTAAGCAAAAATGACTCCATGCCACGACGGATCGTTGCGGACTGGCGTCTCGCTGATTCGGGACTTTGCCGTAGGCGCGCTGGCATTGATAGTGGCTGCGGTGGGCCCGGGCGTGGCGCAAGCCACCTCGACGCCTTCAACACAGGAGAGTCGCAATGCGTCTTTGATCGCGGATTCATTCGACAAGTGGACCAGAGGCGAAGGCAGTATGTTTGATCTGCTGTCGGATGATGCGAATTGGGAAGTGGCAGGTGTCAGCCCGGTATCAAACGTATATGAGTCCAAGCGTGCCTTGGTCGAGCAGGCGGTGCAACCCATTCACGCCCAACTGTTGGGTTCGATCACGCCTAGAGTCAGGCATATCGTGGCGCAAGGCGACCAGGTCGTCGTCATTTGGGATGGCGTTGCCACCGCAAAGGACGGGACTTCCTACGAGAACACGTATGCGTGGTATCTGACGATGGCCAATGGTCAGGTCACCGGAGTCCTCGCGTTTCTCGATACCTGGAATCTCGACAGATTGATGCGCAAGCCCTGAAACGAGCGCGCATATCGATATTTACTTTTTATTCGGATAGGGTGCTGCGACACGCACTCTGTATGGGAGTCGTCATGAAAAATTTGAAAGCCTTTTTCCTCACCGCCGTCATCAGCTTTGGATCGTACGCCCAGGCACAGCCCGGCGAATCGGACGATCGTGAGCCCCACCGCGCAAACGTCTGCAACGCAATCGAGGACGATAGCGAACAACCGGTGATCCGAGCCTGCCAAAATGGGCCCGGCAAAACCACGAGTCAGGTACGCGAAGAGCTGTTGCAAGCTAAAGCGGCTGGACTGGTCACATTCGGCGAGTTGGACTACCCGCCCTCAGCGAAACCTATGCGCTGATGCGGGCCGACGTGGGTCGGGAGCATGGCGCGGGGAGGCGGCCGTCGTTCTTTGCTTCCGGGCGCGCGCCAGAATATCAGGCCGCGCCTGGCCCCATTACAGCTCGCCCTCCTACAGGTCTTCATGTCGCGTGCTGTGACCCGACAAATCGGGGTCTGACCGAGATTGCTCAAGCGTTGCAGCGCTTTCAAAAGCGCCCCGAGATCACATTGAATACTGCCTAAGCCATGTATCAGCACACCCGTGATGGATGGCGCTTCATTGATCTTGGCGTCGGTCATGGATGTCCGCCACGCGGCTGATTAACCAGCAGAACTGGCTCTGACCCAGAGAATTGGTTTGGATCAGAAGGAACGATCTCCGGTTCGAGCGCGCACTTCAATGATTGATGTCTTGGTTCCGCCTCAGCGCTTCGATTAGCAGTTGTGCTCCGTGTGAGAGCGACGCGCCTTTTCGCGTGACGAGCTCGTAGGGCTCACTGCGGGAGGCCAGCTCCAGCGAAAGGATGCATGTCATGTCGTGGCGCGCGAAAAACTGCGCGACGTCGATGGACACGAGAGCGACGAATGACGGATTGCTGCGCAAAATCGCCAAAGTGGCGAACACGGAAGTCGTTTCGAGCAGATGCCTTGGGAAGGGAATTTCGGCGTCCCGAAACTCGCGCTCGAGAAGCAGGCGCATCGGCATGTTGGCGCGATACACCACCCAACGATATTGCGAGAGATCATGTAGCGTAAGGCGCTTCTCACGCCTGAGTGGATGCTCCACGTTGGCAACCACCGCGAGTGTTTCGTCCTGTAGCTTGAGCGAATCGTAAATTTGTGGCGTTTGGCTGATTGTCGTACGGCAGATTGCGAGATCTAGACGGCCCACGTCGATCAGGCTTAGCAGGGCTGCGCTGGTGTCTTCCACGATCTCCACCGACAGCTCCGGGTTGAGCGCCGTGATCGCATCGGTGAGGAGCGGCACGGCGCCCATGATGACCCCGACCGACACCCGCCCTCCCTGGATTCCCACCATCTCCTCGCGCATCTGCGATAGCTCGGTGTAGATCACGCGCGCATAACGGATCGCGCAATGCCCGGCCTCATTGGGTTCGAGCCCGCGATTGGTGCGCTTGAATAGTGGCGTGTTGAAGGTGGTTTCGATTTCTTGTAATGCCTTGCTGGCGCCCGGCTGTGTCAGTGCCACTTGCTGCGCGGCTTTGAACAGGGATCCGTGGTCACCGAGCGCGATCAATAGCCGTAGTTGCTTCAGGTGCAGTCGGGAGACGATGGAATTGAGCGGTGGAATCATGGGTTGAAGAAAAGTTATACCCGTATCAGATCTTCTCAATTACTGCGCGGCAACCTTTTTCCTATACTGGGTCCACGCAGACATTTCAGGCGTCACAGAGCAGCATGAGTCCAAACGGTCGGGCAACCTACGCCACGGCGCTGTTTTCATCGATTCATTCATTATAACTAAAGCTTATTGCCATGCCTCTTATCAACTACATCACGCAGATTCAGTTCGACTTCGGTGCTGTCCGTTTGCTCAAGAGTGAGTGCGAACGCGTGGGCATACGCCGACCCTTGATCGTCACGGATAAGGGGGTGCGCGCCGCAGGCATTATCGATACCGTGCTCGAAGCGCTAGCCGGCGCCGTGCCCGCAACGATCTACGACGGCACACCGCCGAACCCGAACGAGGCAGCCGTGCGCGAGGCCGTGGCGGTGTATGAGGCCGGTGCGTGCGATGGCATCATCGCCGTGGGCGGTGGGTCCTCCATTGACCTGGCCAAGGGGGTGGCTGTTTGCGCAACCCACGACGGTCCGCTGCAGCGCTTCGCTGTGATCGAAGGCGGCGCGGCAAACATTACCGCGAAAACCGCGCCGGTCATCGCGGTCCCGACGACGGCGGGGACCGGTAGCGAGGTGGGCCGTGGCGCGATCCTGATTCTTGACGATGGCCGCAAAGTGGGCGTGCTCTCGCCGTTCGTGGTGCCGCGCGTTGCGATCTGCGATCCTGAACTGACATTGGGCTTGCCGAGTGCGTTGACGGCGGCAACGGGTATGGACGCCATCGCGCATTGCATCGAAACGTTCCTGGCCCCGTCATTCAATCCGCCTGCGGACGGAATCGCGCTAGATGGGTTATGGCGCGCCTGGCGGCATATCGAGCGTGCCACGCGAGAGCCAGGTGACCGTGTCGCGCGCATGAACATGATGAGCGCGTCGATGCAGGGCGCGCTCGCATTCCAGAAGGGTCTGGGTTGCGTGCACAGCCTGAGCCATTCGCTTGGTGGCATCAATCCGCGACTTCATCACGGCACGCTGAACGCGATCTTTCTGCCGGCTGTGCTCGCTTTTAACCAGGAAGCGCCTTCCGTGCGCGACGAGCACAAGCTCGATCGCATCGCGATGGCCATGGGTCTGAGCAATGGCAATGAGGTGGCTTCATCGGTGCGCGCGATGACGCAGCGCCTGGGCTTGCCCACTGGGCTTGCACAACTGGGCGTTACGCCCGCGATGTTTCCGGACATCATCACGGGCGCGCTCAAGGACCATAGCCACAAGACCAATCCGCGCGAGGCGTCCGAGGCGGATTACCGCGCCATGCTTGAAGCCTCGCTTTGAGGCGCGCGGGTGGCAGGGCCGGGATGCGCGGCGCTGGCGCGCACGTGCTTTTCGACGGTGGGCATTCGAAGGGGCGAGTTACCCCATTGAGGAAATGGAAATGGACATCGCAGGAAATCTATTGATTGGCCAGAGCGCGCGACGCGGAACCAACGGAGTGTCGTATGCATTGGACGCGGCAAGCGGCGATCGCCTCGAACCCGGTTTCGGCGGCGCCACGCTTGAGGATGTGGACGACGCTTGCCAGCTCGCATGGTCCGCATTCGATCGCTTCCGCGAAACGAGTTTGCAGGCCCGGGCGGAATTCCTGGATACGATCGCCGCCAATATTCTCGCGTTGGGCGACAGACTCATTGAGCGCTGCGTGGCCGAGTCGGGGTTGCCGCGCGCACGGATCGAAGGCGAGCGTGCACGCATGGTTGGGCAACTGCGCATCTTTGCGGACGTGGTGCGTACCGGCGACTTTCTTGAAGTGCGTGTGGATCCTGCGCAGCCAGAACGCAAGCCGCTGGCACGCCCCGATCTGCGCCTGCGGCATATTGCGCTCGGGCCGGTCGCGGTGTTTGGGGCCAGTAATTTTCCCCTCGCCTTTTCCGTTGCGGGTGGCGATACGGCAGCCGCCTTCGCCGCGGGTTGCCCGGTGATTGTCAAGGCGCACTCCGCGCATCCCGGCACATCCGAACTGGTGGGCCAGGCCATCCGTCAGGCCGTTGAGGACTGCGGTATGCCGGCGGGGACTTTCTCGCTGCTGTTTGGTAGCGGCCGCGAAATCGGGCAAGGTCTCGTGCGCGATCCGCGTATCAAGGCCGTGGGTTTCACGGGTTCGCGCGCTGCAGGAACGGATCTGATGGCTGTCGCCGCTGCGCGTCCCGAGCCGATTCCCGTATATGCGGAAATGAGCAGCATCAATCCGGTGCTTCTGTTTCCTCATGCGCTAGAGCGGCGTGGCGAAGCCATTGCCCAGGCATTCGTGCAATCGCTGACGCTGGGCGCTGGTCAATTTTGCACGAACCCCGGGTTGATCCTGGCAGTGCGAGGGCCAGCGCTCGACCGGTTCGTGGCTGCGGCATCGGAAGCATTGGTTCGTACGCCGGCCGCAACGATGCTCACACCGGGCATTCACCGCGCCTTCGAAGCTGGCATAGCGAACTTCTCTGCGCATCCGCAGGTGCAAACGGTGGCGCGCGCGCAGCCGGCTGCCGGCGCGAACCAGGGACAGGGCGCGCTCTTTTCGACCACCGTCGAGGCGTTTCGCGAGCACGCCCTTTTGCGGGAAGAGATTTTCGGCGCGGCTTCACTGATCGTAAGTTGTCCCGATCTGCAAGCCATGCAAGAACTGATGGAATCGTTGGAGGGACAACTGACGGCGGCACTGCATCTTGATGAGGCGGATTATCCGGCAGCGCGGTCGTTCCTGCCAGTTCTGGAGCGGCGTGCGGGGCGGTTGCTTGTCAATGGTTTTGGCACGGGGGTGGAAGTCTCGCATGCGATGGTGCACGGCGGACCCTATCCATCCACGGCCGATGGTCGCTCGACTTCGGTGGGAACCCTCGCCATTCGCCGTTATTTGCGGCCGGTCTGCTATCAGGACATGCCCGAGGCATTGTTACCCGAGGCGCTAAAGGCAGCTAATCCTTGGCACGTCGCTCGTCTCGTCGATGGAAAGATCGAGCTTGCGTAGCGTTAGTGGCCCTGCCACACAGTAAATACGCTGGCGCGCACGCCAGCAAGAGGAGGCTATGACATGGAGAGAGGGACATCAAAAGAGGGCGTGACGTTTAACCGGGTAGCAATCGTGACCGGTGCGAGCACGGGAATCGGTCGAGCCACTACGCGTGCATTGCTCGACGATGGATGGTGCGTAGCGCTGGCCAGCCGCCGCGAAGACGCGCTTAATGAAGTGGTGCATGAGTATTGCGAAGCCGGGGGCGAGAAGGCTCGGGCAATCGCGGTGCCCACTGACGTTTGCGACCCGGCATCGGTGCAGCAACTGTTCGATGTTACGCGGCAGACGTTCGGCCGACTTGACCTCCTTTTTAATAACGCGGGCCTGGGCGTGGAAGGGGTGTCGGTAGAGGCATTGTCCATCGATCGGTGGAAGCAGTTAATGGATGTCAACGTGACGGGGACGCTGCTTTGCACGCAGGCTGCGTTTCGACAGATGCGCGCACAAAGCCCTAGCGGCGGGCGCATTATCAATAACGGCTCGCTCTCCGCGCACGCGCCCCGATTGCATTCAGCCGATTACACCGCCAGCAAACACGCGGTCCTCGGCTTGACCAAGGCTTGCGCGCTGGACGGACGCCAATACGGCATAGCGGTTTGTCAGATTGATTTCGGCAACGCGCAGACTGACATGACCGCAAAGATGGGCGCCGGCACACTTCAAGCGAACGGTGAACGTGCGCTTGAGCCGGTGATGGATGTGTCGCACGCGGCGCGTTCGGTCGCCTACATGGCAAGCCTGCCTTTGGACGCCAACGTTCAGTTCATGACGGTCATGGCGACCGCAATGCCTTTTATAGGGCGTGGTTAGCGCGAGCAGGTGTAGCCGTTGGACGTGGGTTGTTATAAGCAGCACTACAAGACAAATGGGAGACACAAAATGCAAGCATCATTGGTGGCGGGTGAACAGCCCGTCGATCAGCTCGACGAGGCCAGAATTCTTAACAAGGTCAGTTGGCGTATTGTTCCGTTAATTCTCGCCTGTTTCGTCGTCGCTTACCTGGACCGAGTAAATGTCAGCTTCGCCAAACTGCAGATGCAGTCGGATATCGGCCTGAGTGAAGCTGCCTATGGTCTCGGTGCCAGTGCTTTTTTTGCCGGCTACCTGCTATTCGAAATTCCGAGCAATGCCATTCTGGTGAAGGTGGGTCCGCGTCTCTGGATCGCGCGGATCATGGTTACGTGGGGCATCGTCTCGGCCGCGATGATGTTCGTGCGCTCGGAAAATTCGTACTACTTCTTGCGTTTCCTGCTGGGTGTACTGGAGGCAGGTTTCGTGCCGGGCGTGCTCTATTACTTCACACGGTGGTTTCCCGCCGAGCGACGTGGACGAATCAACAATCTGTTTTTCGGCAGTATCGCGTTGTGCGGCATTATCGCGGGGCCGGTTTCAGGCGCGATTCTCAAGTTCTTCGATGGGGTGCAGGGCTTGCCGGGTTGGCAATGGTTGTTTCTGCTGGAAGGTGTGCCGTCGATCTTGCTCGGCGTGATCGTGCTGCTGGTGCTTGACGATCGCGTCGAGGATGCGAAGTGGCTGACACAAGACGAGAAACGGCGCCTGAGTGAGATCCTGGCGCGCGATCCCCAAGTCAACAGCACGCATTCGTTCGCCGCGGCGCTGAAGCGGCCAGTCACGTACCTGTTCTCGCTGATTTATTTCGGGCTGTGCATGGGCATCTATGGGTTTTTGTTCTGGATGCCACAGCTAATCAAGACAGCGGGCACCGATGATCCGTTCATGATCGGCCTGATTACGTCGCTGCCGTACGTCGTCGCGTTGGTGGGCACGATTTTGTTGGGCAGGACCTCGGACCGTACGGGTGAGCGCCGCTGGCACCTGACCGGATGCGCATTAGCGGCGGCAATCGGCTATGTGCTCAGCGCGGCGTACGGAAATAACACGATGATTCTCGTCATTGGCATGATGATCGCGGCAACCGGCGTGATCGCATCCTTTGGCATTTTCTGGATTTTCCCGGCGCGCGTATTGACGGGGGCGGCCGCCGCTGCGGGTGTGGCGCTCATTAACTCGATCGGTCAGATCGGCGGGCTCATCGCACCGTATATGGTGGGGAAGGTCAAGGAGGCAACAGGCAGCGCATCAATGGGTCTCTATACGATCGCACTGACCTGCGCGGTGACGGCTTTACTCATTGCCTATGCGATACCACGCAACATTCGCTTCCGCGATGGCGGCACGCAGCGACGATAGATACCGACGCCTTCTATTGATGATCATCTTATGAGCAAGCAACCCTTGATTCTTGTTCGACCCTATACGCCGACCGATATGGCGATTCTTGAACAATCGTATGACGTACACCGTTTGTGGGAAGCATCCGACAAGGTAAGCTTCCTTCGGGCTGTCGGGCCAGGTGTGCGCGTGCTGGCGACGGATGGAGAGCACGGCGTCGACGCGGCGACAATGGATTTGCTCCCGGATCTCGAGCTTATCGCGAGCTTTGGCGTCGGGCTTGACGCAATCGACCTCGCGCACGCACGGCACCGCAATATCCGGGTGACTCACACGCCAGATGTGTTAACCGAAGATGTCGCGGACATGGCGGTTGGCTTGTTGCTCGCATGCGCTCGCCGTATTCCGCAGTGTGATAGCTACGTGAGGCAAGGGCGCTGGCCCGAGGGAGGCCCGGGGCTGACAACCCGCGTATGGGGCAAGCGTGTTGGCATATTGGGGCTCGGCCGCGTGGGGCGCGCAGTGGCAAGGCGAGCTGAGGCATTCAGGCTTGATGTCGCATATCACGATCGATGCCGTTTCGACGATGTGCCATATCGCTATTTTGACGATGTGGTCGCGCTGGCTGCTGAAGTGGACTTCTTTGTGATCTGTGCGTCCGCTGATGCTGACACGCGCGGGCTGATCGGAAAAGCTGTGCTCGACGCCTTGGGACGCGACGGAATGTTAGTGAATGTGGGCCGGGGTGCAATCGTGGACGAGCCTGTCTTGCTAACGTACCTGCGAGAGCGTCTGATCGCCGGAGCCGCGCTTGACGTCTTTCACAACGAACCCGATATCGCGCAGGAGTTCCGCGAGCTGGACAATGTGATTCTGCAACCGCATCAAGCGAGTGCAACGAGAGAAACGCGCGCCGCCATGGGGGCTCTCGTACGCGAAAACTTGAGTGCTTACTTCGCAGGTCGCCCGTTGCTTACGGAAGTTGCCGTAGCAACGAGGTAGGCGCGGCGGGCACGCGCGTGGCCACGCCACGCTTATGCGCTCGGAAATCAAGAGCCGTACCAATGCATCGGGTGTCGCGCCTCAATCCGATCGACTGAAAATTTTGAAGGAACGTGCGTACCATGACGACAGGAAAACATCTGTCGGCTGCCACGGGGAGTCTTCCCCGCCTGCGTAGCCGTCGCTGGTTTGACGATCCCGCCGATCCAGGCATGACCGCTCTGTACATCGAGAGGTACATGAACTTTGGTATCACCCGCGCGGAACTGCAGTCGGGCAAACCGATTATTGGCATCGCGCAAACCGGTTCGGACCTTGCGCCATGTAACAGGCATCATCTCGACCTGGCCAAGCGAGTCAGGGACGGCATCCGTGACGCAGGTGGAATTCCCCTCGAATTTCCTGTGCATCCGATCCAGGAAACCGGCAAGCGCCCGACGGCCGCGATCGATCGCAACCTCGCGTATCTTGGTCTAGTCGAAATACTGCACGGCTATCCCATCGACGGGGTGGTGCTCACGACCGGCTGCGATAAGACCACGCCGGCCTGTCTGATGGCGGCGGCTACCGTGAATATTCCATCGATCGTGCTTTCTGGTGGACCGATGCTCGACGGTTGGTACCAGGGGCGTCTGGCGGGCTCTGGCACAGTCGTGTGGGATGCGCGCAAGCGGTTCGCCACGGGCGAGATCGACTATGACGCGTTCATGAACATGGTGGCGTCCTCCGCACCGTCGGTGGGGCACTGCAATACGATGGGCACCGCGCTGTCGATGAATTCGCTCGCCGAGGCCCTGGGCATGTCGCTACCCGGGTGTGCCGCGATTCCCGCGCCTTATCGCGAGCGAGGGTGGATGGCGTATCGCACAGGGCAGAGGATCGTCGAGATGGTGGCCGAGAACCTGCGGCCGTCCGACATTATGACCCAGGCCGCGTTCGAGAATGCCGTGGTTGCCGCAGCGGCGCTCGGCGCATCGTCGAACTGTCCGATTCACGTAGTCGCAATTGCGAGGCACATGGGGGTAGACCACACGCTTGACGATTGGCAGCGCCTTGGGCCGGAGATTCCGCTACTTGTCGACTGCCAGCCGGCCGGTCGGTTTCTTGGCGAGGCGTTTCATCGCGCGGGAGGTGTGCCGGCGATCATGAAGGAACTGATGTTGGCGGGACGTTTACATACCGAGGTCAGAACGGTCACGGGGCGTACGCTGGCCGAAGACCTTGCGGCAGTGCCAGAGCCCGACCGTACGGTCATTCGTGCCTTCGGCAATCCGTTGAAAGAGGCGGCCGGGTACGTCGTCATGTCGGGCAACTTTTTCGACAGTGCCGTGATGAAGATTAGCGTGATCGATTCCGCTTTCCGCAAGCAATTTCTGTCTGATCCAGACAACCCGGATGTGTTCGAGGGTCGTGCTGTCGTGTTCGAGGGGCCAGAGGATTATCATGCGCGAATCGACGATCCGGAATTTAATATCGACGATCGCTCCGTTCTTGTTATCCGTAACTGCGGACCGGTCGGTTATCCGGGCGGCGCGGAAGTCGTCAATATGCAGCCACCCGCCGAATTACTCAAGCGCGGAGTCAAAACATTGCCGACAATCGGCGATGGCAGGCAGAGCGGCACTTCGGCGAGCCCATCGATCCTCAACGTTTCGCCGGAGGCGGCTGTCGGCGGAGGTATTGCGCTGCTCAAGACGGGCGACAAGATTCGCATTGATCTGAAATCGCGCAAAGTGGACGTGATTTTGCCGGAGGATGAGCTTGCCCGCAGGCGCGACGCGTGGGTCGCGCCGACGTTGCAGCACCAGACTCCGTGGGAGGAGATTTATCGCAGCCTGGTCGGGCAGCACGGCAGCGGCGCATGCCTGGAGCCAGCCACGCTGTATGTGAACATCTTGGAAACACGGGGTGAGTCGCGTCATAATCATTGACGCATTGACCAGCGCGTGCAACAAGGCGCGAACGGATCTACAACGCGATCCGCTAGCAGCGGCCCGAGCAAGCTCGCGATGCCATGCGCGAGCATATCTATAACTCCAGAATGCGCACGCTGGATGCTAGTTTTTCTCCGGCGGCGACGCGGAAGGGCGCGCCGACGCGAGGCCGAGGTGGTCCAACACACTCTTGACCACCTGGTTACGATCGTTGTCGACGCAGATCATGTGGTAGCTGTTCTCCAGCACTTCTAGTTGCTTGGGGGCATGGGTGAGCTGGGACATCAGGAACTGCGCGGATTTGAGCGACGTGAGTTCATCTTCGCGCGCATGCACGACCAAGGTCGGACACTGAATATGGTCCAGGTTGCGGGTGACCCATGCTCGCAACCGATCCACCTGCCTTACCGCTGCCAAGGGCACCCAGCCATAATGAAAGCTCTCGCCGGCGTCGAGCTTCTTTTTAACGATGGCACGCAGCAAGTTGTTTTTGATGCCGAACGGTTCTTCTTCCATGATCTTGATGCGGCGGCAGAAATAATCCAGCCGGCTAAGCGCATGGCGCACGCCGCGGTACCAGGGGGTAGACCACCCGTCGATATAGATGGGTGCGGCGAGCACGGCCAGCTTGCCGCGCTGGTGACGCACGCGCTTGGCGAGTTCGACCGCCAAGAGCGAACCCATGCACATTCCCACGATATGTACGGTCTCGTGGGTTTGCAGCATTTCCTGATACTTGTGGTGTACCGCCGTGAGCCAGTCTTCCGCGCTGACGTGTAGTAGGTCTTCTGGCCGGGTGCCGTGACCGGGCAGGGTCGGAGCCTGTACGTGTGTGCCCGCGCGTTGTAACGCCTTTAGCAGCGCGCCCAGATCATATTGCGTGCCGCCCAAGCCATGGATCAACAGCACGCCCGTAGCCGGCGAGGGCGTCTCATCGGTCTTGGCGTCGGTCATGGGATTCTGTCACTCGGCTGATTAAACCCGCCACGCGATACACGGAGTTATTGCTATCGGCGATGGCTGATCCAACATGGGAAATCGTGATCCAATCACCATCAGCATCGGCGAATCGATAGCGTTCGACAGGCAAGACAATCGGCGCCAGGGGATTCGAAAGTCGCTCTTGCAGCGCGGTCTGCAGCGCGGGCCGGTCGGCTTCATGGACACGCGCCATCAGGCTGTCGAGCGTTTGAATGCTGGCCCGTGGGATGCCCAGAACTGTCTCTACATCTCCCTCCCAAGAGAGAGTTCCTGCAGCCGGATCATAGACATACATGAGGTGTTGGCTGCCCACGAGCGCTGCTTCTATTTCAACGCTTCTGGCGTGCATGGCGTCATACGCCTTGCGGCTATGGGCGATCAATGCGGACATGATCAGTCCCAGAATCGCTGCCGCGCCGATGTAGACCTGTGCCTCGATCAGGCTGGTATCTCGGTAGGTATTCATGATCCCGAACGGACCCTCGCCCTGATTGGTCTGTTCTATCGCAATCAGGGCAAGAATCAGAATCCCGACCGTGGCACCGCTTTGATTCCATGTGAGCGCCAGCAGTACGACAAAAAGCAACGGCAGATAGGATAGTTCGTAGCGTGCGCTGCCCAATACCGCGATAGCGGTCGGACCATCGAACGCAATCGTGGCGGTCACCACCAATAACGCGAGCCAGACGGCGCCCATCGAAAATCTGCGCAGACTGGCGTCGCCAGAGATCTTCGGCTGGAATCTCGACCACGTGACCACCAACGGTGCGCCCACCAGACAGCCGACCATTTCGGCGACGGTCCAGACGGCCCACGAGGTCGTCGGCGTGAAGCCCGCTAGGGTCAGGCCTCCAATGCAAAGGCATAAACCGACGACGCCGGAGACGACAATCGCTCCAAAGAACCACACTAAGTTGCGCGGCGTCGCGAGCCCCTCCGCGCGATGCTTGACGCCCCAGCGCCAGAGTGCGGCGCCGCAGGGCAAGGCGATCATGTCGACCACGGAATAGAGCGCCGATACACTGATGGGACGATCACTGATCAGGCCCGCGGCAAAATGCAAGGCGCCCGCCAGCAATATCCACATAGGCCACTCGCGTCTGCGGCTGACCATCAGCGTACCAAACGCGATTCCCCCCGCCGGCCACAGCATATTAGAATAGCCGCGAGGGTCTAAAAGCGTCATGCAGTAGAACGCAAGCGCACCATAAACGCTCACAAAAAGGAGAATACGTAGTGCGCGAGTGTCGTTCATAAGGTGCAGCTCGAGGAAAGTATAGAAAGTCTCACGTTATATCCGCCAAAATAATTACCTTCAATTAGTCTTTACGCGAACGGCTGAGATAGCATGAGGTAAGGAAACATGCATTTCGATCAGACGAGTCTGCATCAAATGGTCCAGTTGTTCGATATAAGACCTTGCGACGAGGGACGGGCAGACACGCCGCCTCCGAGGGTAAATTGAATGCATTTATTATTGAACTACGGCAGTACGCAGCAACTCTGGCAAGGGCCTAGCTGTGCTCTGGGCGATTAACACATGGAATAGATGATGAGCCTGTCGGCCTTAGATATTGTGATCGCGGACGACCATCCGATTGTTCGCGTCGGAGTAAAAGCGTTTCTAGCGGAACAGCCCATACGTTTCCGGTTGGTTGGCGAGGCGTCATCAGGTGGGGAGTTGCTCGACGTTTTGCACAGTACGGAGCACGTCGACGTCGTCATCACGGACTTTGCCATGGACGATGGTGGGCAGGACGGGCTGCGATTGCTGCGCCGCCTGCGTCAGCTGTACCCATCCATCCGAATCGTCGTATTGACTATGCTGACCAATGCCGCGCTGATCCGAAGCGTTCAAGCCCTGGGCGTACGCTGCATCGTGGGCAAGCGCGGACTACATGAGCACCTGGCGCTCGCGATCGAAGCCGCCATCAAGGATCGTCCTTTTCTGTCTCCCGAGTTGGCGACTCTGCTCGAGGAAACCAGCGAAGCGCAAATCAACTCTGACTGCGAAGATGCGCAATCGGTGCTGTCGCCCCGGCAAATCGAGACGCTGCGGTTCCTGCGCAGCGGTATGAAAGTGTCAGAAATCGCCGCAGTGCTAAACCGCAGCAAGAAAACCATTAGTGCACAAAAAAAAGCTGCTATGGCGAAATTGGGCCTCACGAATGACGCCCAGCTGTACGAATATCTGCAGAATAATTTCGAGCGCTAATTCAAACTGCCCGCGGATGCCGTCACTCGCGCAATTAGCTCCGATAAGCTTTGATTGAACGCGATGACCGCCGCGATCGCGTCATGGTGGTCTTTGTCCAAGGCGCGTTCGACATTCTCCGCCTGGTCGGTCAGCTCGTTCAAACCTAGTATCGCCAATGGGCCAGCTTGCCTATGCACCCATCTGCGCATCGCGTGGCGGTCGTCGGCGGCTAAATGTTTCTCCAGAACGGATTGATCCGCGCGAATTGCCTCGACAAACTCCAATACCGTCTCTCGTGGTAAAGTCACCGAGTCGCTGACACGAATGTTTGATGCGATGGCGGGTGGCTGAGCCGCGAGCTTATTGAACGCATCGCTAAAGTCCTTGATTTTGGCTGGCTTCAACAGGAGCGCAGTGCTTGCTTTGCTGCCTGCCGGGGTCTCTGGTACGGGTAGGGGGGTCGCCGACAACAACAAGACCGGCAGCTGCCGCAAGGCCGGTACGTCCGATTCGCGCAGACGCTTCAAGAGGGCCAGCCCGCCTAATCTCGGCATATGACCGTCGGTAATCAGCACATCAAATTTGCCACCACGGATCAAAAACTGCCATGCTTGCTCTCCGTCCTCACACGCGGTTACATTGCAGCCGAGCTTTTGCAATTGGCTCACGAGCAGGCGTCGACTGACATCGTGATCTTCCGCGACTAGTACATCGTAGGCGTAATTTTTTACCTCGGTCTGGGTTGCTGGCGCTGCCATCGAGTCGCTGTCATGTCCTTGCAGACAGGCTAAGAGCTCTCGCCATTGCAATAGTGACTCATCGATATGGAGGGTGACTGCCTCGGCCCGATCCGACGCGCGAACAACGAGGGCCGACTCTCCCGCGTGACAGGCGAACTCAATCCAAGACGCGTCGTGAAGCGCCTCAGCGCGCGATCGACCACGCACCCGCGACGTGCACCCCAGTACCTCCATACAACGATGCAGCAGTTGATCTGTCTCTGCATCGTCTATCGCAAAGTAGATCTCGGCATAGGGCACGCTGTCGATCAATGCGCGCTTTTCAATCGGTAAGTTCAGCGTTAAGGTCGCCTGCGCCCCGCATGCCTGCGGCCCCGCGCGCAACGTGATCTCGCCACCCATCGCATCAGCAATTCTGCGGCAAATCGACAGACCAAGCCCGGTGCCGCTAGGAGCATCGCCAGCATCGTGCCCATGAGGGCCCTGCGTATACGGTGCAAAGAGTTCCTCGGCGGTCGCGTCGCCCAGGCCTATGCCCGTATCGGTGACCATGACCCGTACGGTGGTCATGTCGGCTCCAGCCAAGGCGGCTGCACCAGTGATACTCACTGCCACCTCGCCTTCATTGGTGAACTTGATCGCGTTGCTAACCAAGTTCGATAGGATCTGGCGCAGACGTAGTGCATCGGCGCGCACCAGCCAGGGCACACCTTGGTCCACGCGTAGTGTCAGCGACAGGCCCTTGGAAACCGCCGAGGCATTAAATAGCAGGACGACATCAGCCGCTATCGCCCGCAGGTCGACCGGCTGAATATCGAGCTGCAGGTGGCCCGCCTCAATCTTCGAGATGTCCAAAATCTCGTCGAGCAGACGCCGCAAATTGCTCGCCGAATCGTCGATGGTTGCCAACATAGACGCCTGCTCGGGCGGGAGCTCGCTGCGACGGATGAGCTCCAGCATGCCTATCACCCCATTTAATGGCGTGCGTATCTCGTGGCTCATCGTCGCCAAGAAGTGGGCCTTGCTTTGAGCGGCTTGCTCGGCAGCGTCCCGGGCCAGTTGCAACTCCACCGACTGAAGCTTGATGTCGGAAATATCCACCCAATAGCCGCACCAGACAACCGCGCCGTCTACAGAACGGGTAGGTACGGCGTTGCCCCTAATCCAACGCAGGGTTTGCCCGTCGCGGCGCACGCGAAATTCCAGCAAGAACGGCTCGAACTTTTCTACCGCCTGTTTTTGGGCTGCTAGAAAGGAATCCAAATCGCGTTCATCAATGCTCTCGAGGAACAGCCAGGGATTGGCGCGCATTGTTTCCGGCTCCAGACCCCATATGTCCGCAGAATTGCCGCTGACGTAATCGAATGCCAGATCGTCTGCGCCTTCTTTGCGCGCTTGAAATACCACCGCGGGCAGATGTCGCGTGACGGCATTGAGCTTTGCCTCTGCCTCGCGCCTTTGCAAGGCCTCTCGGCGATACTTCACAAAGGCGAAAAAGAGCGCGCTGAGAATTAATGCAGCGGCCAGCCCCGCAGGCAGCAAGGTCTCCGCAACACGGCGCCAGTTGACCTTTGACGGGTCGTAGACGACTGCCGTCCAGGAATTCAGAATTTGCCGCCTTGTGGTGTCGGGAATGGCATCCAGCGTGCGATCCACCAACGGCATGAGCCACGCGTAGCGTTCCGAGACAGCGACGCTCAATGGCAAGACGGTGCCCGCTTGGCCGGCGATCTGGAGCGAAAACTGATAACGCCCTCGAATCAGCGCATCAACGACCGCCACGTTGCCTACGTAAGCATCTGCGTGGCCGTCTCGGACCAGATCCAAGCCCTCGATGGCGTTTGCGACGCCATATATGCTGGCCCCGGGAACCAAGTTGCGAAGTTTCTGCTGGGTGAGCTCCGGCGCGGCAGTCAAAATGACTTTGCCAGCCAATGCGCTGGCCATGTCCGGGCCATTAGGATGCGACCGGGTGACAAACACTTCGGGCAACATCAAATACGGTTCACTGAAGAGGAATCGACGTCCGGCCGAGTGATACGGGCTCATGAGCGGAATCAGATCGACCTCGTTTTTGAGCATGAGCGACTGCAGGTCCATCATGCTGTCCGCCTTAACGAGCTCGACCCGCATGCCCAGCGTTTCGGTCAGTATTCTTAAGTACTCTCCCGCGATTCCGCTTACTTCGTCACCGTCTAGAAACGAAAGCGGTCGCCAATCTGGTACATAGCCGACACGAATAACCGGCATGTCGCGCAGCCGGTTACGATCGGCCGCCGACAGGTGGATCGTACTATTCAGTGTCTCCAGACCATGGCTGGTGGGCTCCCTGTCCGGCTGGGAAACCCGTACCAGCACCACCGCGGCGACGGCGCAAATACTTATTATTATTGACCATAGCAGTGAACGATTCATCTACGTGGTGCAGCCGAAAAGGGGCGTGCGTGGAATACGGGTCGGATACTGCTAATGGGCTGTCACCGCCGCGTTCTAAAGTAAAGCCGTACAAATTACAAACAAAAATACCGGGGTCAAGATCGACAGCCAGCCAATCAGCTCAAGCGTGTAGCGCAGATGCGATAGCTTTCTCCTGGTCCGGTGCCGGACTGTGAAAAAATATAGCGCGGCACCGACCGCCAATATCAACAGTACGCAAAAAGCGATCGACATGATGCGGCGCTCCAGGCCTTATACCACTCATCACTGGTCATGAGAAGTCTGGCGTCCATGGGCCTTGCCCAAGGATCCATACCAAGCGACAAGGGTTTAGCCCAGCTGCTCCGCGCTCAAGCCTAAAAGCGAAGCGATGAAGATTTTTATTTCCTTGCTGACGCTGGCGAAGTTCGATTCCAAAGCGTGATAGGTGTCGACATTGATTTTTGCGCGTTTGGCCACTTCTGCTTTCGATAACCACAGATATTCTCGCCACGCTCGGGGCAGGGACCATCCATGGCGCACGGCTAAATAATGAACTTCCTTCGGAATTACTCCACCACGCGGAATGTCGCCGGGGCGAGCTCCGCGTACCAGCCTGCCAAGTTGAATTTGCGCCTTTTGTGTCAGCAAACCTTCTAGCGGTATAGGGCGTTCGGAATGGACCGACTTGGGCAAGGCGAAGTCCCCTGCTCGCAACGACGGGTATTTGCCATGGACACTACCGGGCCCAGAATGAAGGGGCGGATTCATTACTCTCATTTAGTCACCTCCGTTCGTTGAGTTCAATGGCTGAGGAAGCCACCTCTCAACGATATCCACCGCCTAGTACCCCATAGAATAGGATTTGTCTGAAAACGAACGCCCGATCGCGCGTGGAGAACGTGGCGGTGGCACTAAAAATGTTGTTGTCGCCCATACGGACGACAGACGACCACGGCGCATAACGCCGCGGGTGGGCCAGAACCCGGCTAAGCATTGCCTTTTGAGGACTGCTGTTGCATACGCAGCTGCTGATAGCGCGCGAACTTGTCGCGATATTCGCGGCTTTCGATGTCGGGCGTCTGTTCGCCGTGCCATTCGTCCGCCAAGCCAGCGGAGCGCCATGCAGCGAGATCGGCTAGCACTTCCGATCGCGTCATCGTGGACTGCGTGGGAGGCACATAAGTCTGCTCTTCGGCGTGCGCCGCAGTGCCGATAGTGAGGGTGGATAGGGTCATCGCGACGATAGCGAGTTTCTTCTTCATGGGCAATCTTGATAAAAATAGGTCTATCTTGGGTTGTTCTGCAACTAATCGCCCAGGCGCCTGTTGGTACGAACGTCTGGGCGAGGTGCCTTCGAGGATTATTTCTTCATTCCGTCTTGAGACATTGCTCCTTCTTTCTTCATCGAATCTTTGGACATTTCGCCCTTGGACATGCCGTCCTTACCCATGGTGCCCTTGGACATACCGCTTTTCGACATGCGGTCTTTGGACATGCTGGCTTTATTCATCTCGCCCTTTTTCATGCCGTCCTTTGACATGCCTGCGTGTTGAGACATGCCTTCTTTGGACATCCCGTCCTTATGCATTCCGTCGGCGGCAAACGCGCTGCCGGCGGCCATGGCCATGCACAACGAGACTGCATAAATTGCGCTTTTTTTCATGGTGAAAACTCCAGTGTGTTGCGGCGCTGCCGCGGGTTGAAAACTTGTCAGCTGCCGCCGAACCAGTTGTAGCCTTGGTCTTCCCAATACCCGCCCGGATACGTGTTGGTCACGTAAATAGCGTGGATATGCTTGGGGTTCTTGTAGCCAAGCTTGGTTGGCATGCGCAGCTTCATGGGGAATCCATATTCGCGCGGCAGAGGCTGCCCGTCATAGGTCAGGGCGAGCAAAGTCTGCGGGTGCAGGGCGGTAGGCATATCGATGCTGGTGTAATAGTCATCAGCGCACTTGAAGCCCACGTATTTGGCTTGCAGATCGGCGCCCACGGTGCGCAGAAAATCCGAGAAACGCACGCCGCCCCATTTTCCGATAGCGCTCCAGCCCTCTACGCAAATATGGCGCGTGACCTGATCTACTTGGGCCATGGCGCGCAGTTGTGCCAGTCGCCAGGGCCGTTTGTCGGCAATCAGGCCGGAAAGCTCCAGGCGATAGTCGGCCTCGTTTACCTGCGGCGCGTCCTCGATTCCGTAGTAGGCGTTAAAGGGAAACGGCCGCGTGATCATCGAGTCGGGATAGGTGGGAGCCAAGCGATTGGGATCGAAGATCCAGCCCTGCACCCGGTCATTAAAGCGGGACACGGTCACCAGAGCCTGCTCGACACTGTTTTCATCGCTCAGGCTGCAACCCGATAAGAGAGCCAGCCCACCCATGCTCAGCGTGCGTTGCAAGAAGGCGCGGCGCGTGGGTTGCTCGATGCGTCGGGACAGCAGCTTGCGCGCCTCTTTCAAGATCGCTGGGGCGTCCAGGCCGGGTGAGGTGGAGCGTTTTCGTATGCTCATTCTATGGTTCTCCTACTTACCACGGATCATGGCCGCCAGGGTGCGCGGCACCAGTGCTACCATCAGGACGTGGACCAGGATGAACGCGCTTAAAAACGCCATGGCAATGAAGTGAATGTGTCGCGCGGTCTCATAGCCACCCAGCAGCGCGCGCAGTGTGTCGAACTGCACTGATTTCCAAAGCACCAGACCAGACAGCACCAGCACGGCGATATTGAGCATGGCGAATAAATAGGCCACGCGCTGTACGGCGTTGTAATGGCGAAGGTCGACATGTGACAGTCGGCCGCGCAGCGCAGCGGTAAGGTCTATCGCGAAGGCACGAAGCGAGAGGGGGAAGAAACGGCGGACAAGACGACCGCTGCCTACATTCATGGTCAAGTAAAACAGCCCGTTGGCGGCGAGCAACCACATGCCAGCAAAATGCCACTGCAAGGCACCTCCCAACCAACCTCCCAGGGTCATGCCCCCAGCAAAGCGAAACTCGTATAACGGTGACGCGTTATAGATACGCCATCCGCTGGTGATCATGATCGATACCGCCAGCGCGTTTAGCCAGTGTGTGATGCGTAGCCAGACCGGATGAATGTTCCGCGTGCTCGCGGCCATGCCCGTCTGTGAGTAAGGATGCAGTGGAGTTGCCATGGGGGCATTTTTGCCCGCGGTTGATAGCGAAGTCCTCACGTAAATTTAAATTAAATGTGATAACTCCTCGGCCGTAATTGGCGACAATAATAGGCATCCCATTCGTGTGAATTGCCACCATAATGTCCAAGCGCATACTGATAGTCGAAGACGATGCTCACATCGCGGACCTGCTCCAACTGCACCTGCGCGACGAAGGTTATGCGGTCACGCACGCAGCCGATGGCGACGCTGGCCTGCGCCAGCTGGGATCGGGGCACTGGGATGCGCTGGTCCTGGATCTGATGTTGCCCGGTATTGATGGGCTCGAGATATGCAAGCGCGCTCGAGCCGCGGCGCGCTATACGCCCATCATTATCGCCAGTGCACGCTCCAGCGAGGTGCATCGTATTCTTGGCCTGGAACTCGGCGCTGACGACTACCTTGCCAAGCCGTTCTCGATGCTGGAGCTGGTGGCCCGCATCAAGGCGCTGCTGCGCCGGGCGAACGCGTTGGAGCGTAATGCCCGCCTGGATGCCGGTCGTCTGGAAGTGGCGGACTTATCGATCGATCCTATCGCGCGTGATGCGGTCGTCGGTGGACGACTACTTGATCTGACGCCGCGTGAATTCGATCTGCTGTATTTGTTTGCGCGGCATCCGGGCAAGGTTTTCTCGCGAATGGACCTGCTCAACCAAGTATGGGGCTATCAGCACGAAGGCTACGAGCACACCGTGAACACCCACATCAACCGGCTGCGCGCCAAGATTGAAGCATATCCATCAACGCCCAGCCGCATCCTGACAGTTTGGGGTCGCGGCTATAAATTTGCTGTACCGGACGATGGAGAATCCTGATGAAACAACTGACGTTGACTCAGCGGCTCTCGGTTGTATTCGCGCTGTTGTTGTTGGCATGCTGCGGCGCTACGGCATGGCTGTACGTGGCTGCTAATGACCGGTATCAGCAAGAGGTCGTACAACAGTTGTCGAGCGATCTGGCTCGGCACATTGCGGACAGTCGCGCGCTTATGGACGCCGAGGGATGGAAGCCGGAGTCCGTGCGCACGTTGTTCGCCCAACTAATGGCCGTCAATCCCTCTGTCGAAGTCTATCTGCTGGGCAGCGACGGCCACATTGAGGCCGAGGCAGCGCCTCTCGGGCGCATTAAACAGAGCAAAGTCGATCTGGAACCGGTGCGACGATTTCTAGACGGCGACCCCTTGCCCATCCTTGGGGTGGATCCGCGGCACTCAACGCTGCGCAAAGTGTTCAGCGCCGCGCCGATCCGTGTCGACGGACAAGATCGCGGTTATGTCTATGTCGTGCTGCAAGGAGAAGCCCATGACGCCCTGGCCGCGAAGCTGTCGGGCAGCGCCGTTCTACGCACGACGCTGCTGTCGATTTTGCTGGTTGGACTGCTGGGGTTGGCCGCCGGCTTGGTGGCGTTTGCGTTGATCACGCGGCCCTTGCGTGCACTGACGCACACGGTGCGCAATTTTGATGGCGATGGTGCCGCCGCTGCCGCGCTGTACCGGGCCGGCGATACCGAAGGGCGCGCCGATGAAATTGCAGTGCTGCGACGCGCCTTCTCACAAATGGGGCAGCGTATTGCCGAGCAGTGGCGTGAACTGACACGCCAGGACCAGCAACGGCGCGACCTGATCGCCAACATTTCGCACGATCTCCGTACGCCGCTGACGTCGCTGCACGGCTACCTGGAGACCTTGCGATTTAAAGACGATGCACTGCGCCGTGACGAGCGTCGTCGTTACCTGGATATCGCCTTGGGGCAAAGCCGCAAGGTCAGCCGCCTGGCGCAGGAACTGTTCGAACTGGCGCGTCTCGAGTCCGGCTTGGTGCAGCCGGATCTCGAGACCTTTGCGCTGCAGGAGTTGGTGCAGGATGTCATCCAGAAGTTTGAACTGGCAGCCGAAGCGCGCCGCCAGCGCTTGATTACGGAGTTTCCGCGCGATCTGCAGCCCGTGCGCGCGGATCTGGGGATGATTGAGCGGGTGCTGACCAATCTGCTCGACAATGCGATCCGGCACAGTCCTCCGGGCACCTGTATCCAGGTACGGCTGGGCAGTGCGGGCCAGGCAGTGGAAGTGCGCGTCAGTGACAATGGCCCGGGTATCCCGACGGCGCTGCGCGAGGGCTTGTTCACGCGTGCGTCGGCGCTGGGTCAGCAACAACGCGAGAGCGGTGGGCTCGGGCTGGTGATCGTGCAGCGCATCTTGCAGCTGCATCGCAGTGAGATCCGGCTGCTCGATGAACCGGGTCAGGGAGCGGTGTTCTGGTTCGCGCTACCGACGACACACTCACCGTCTTCGGCTTAGAAAGACCATCTCCCGAATGCAAAGAGGACATTGCCAGCACCCGCACCGCCAGGAATATATGTCGCGTACAACGCCGCATCTCGGTAGCCGACGGATACCAGCGGCAATACGCCGGGAAAGGGGATATAGCTGAAGATATCCTTTCGGGCCGTGAGGAACACCGTGTATCCAGCGCCCAGGCGCCAGTTATGTGGCAAGTGGGCCACCTTTAGGAAGCCGTACCCGGCAATGGGCTGCACGTTGCGATGCGAATCGAGAAACGCCATCGCGTACAGCCCCTGCCAATCACCGTCCTGATCGTAAATGCTTCGTCCGTATCCGCCGCCCCAAGCGGTTTCATTGAAGCTGCGTATCTTTTTGGCGCTATAGGCGGACCGGTTATGCCAGGCCCATCCGCTCAGGTACAGATCGTTTGAGCCTGTGGTCCAGATATGTTGGAGATGGTCCCCGGTGCGTTGTAACCAGTTAGTCGACGCGTCTTGCGCTTGGCTGGAAACTGGCATCACGGCACATGCCCAGATTAGAAATCCAATCAGTGCTTTTCTCACGAAAGGGTTCCTCAGAAAATCGATGTAAACGCGAGCTGGGCCGCCCGGTGGGCGCTCAAGCAGCCGCGCAAATGAATGGTTAGTTGCAATAGGGAATCAACCCGCCCCTCGCTGTTCAGAAGGGGATCGTTTTGACCGGGCATCATGCTCGCAGAGCATGCAGGCCAGAGGATGAGATCAGTCTCATTGGTGCCGGTGACCTGCATCTGTACCGAAGAGGCGGCGCATGCGCTGAATGGGACCAAGATGGCGCACGATAGGACGAGAGGAAAAAGTTCGATGCATGGTTTGGCCACACCGAAGCGATATCACGCCGTGAGCGTCATACCGACATCAATGCACAGTTGGGTTCGTTCAGACTTAAGAATGGCTTCAGGCGACATGGTCGCAGCGCACACTGTTCAAGTCGATGAGACTAGTCTCATTACGAAAAGGGATTCCTGTTTAGTAGGGCGCTGTTGGTCTGGGCGCCTCGATTGATCGGCCACGCTTTCGCATGCGTTGTTTATCTATATGGCTCAAAGCGAGACGAGTCTTATTGAGCACCGGCCTTGATCTGGAGAGCATGACGTCATGCTCGGGCACATTGCCCGGACATAAATTTATCTCCGTAAGGAACTGCTCATGAAACGTACGTTGTTATCTCTGGTCTTTGCCACTGCCCTTGCGGCGCCCATGTTCGCCTCGGCTGCTTCGGCGGTCCAGATGGGTGTGAAGGGAACAATTTTCCCTGGCGCTTGCGATATCTCCATGCCAGCGGGCTCGACGGTGAACATCGGGCGCTACGCGGTAGGGGCTCTAAATAAAGATAAGGCGAGGATTTATTTCGGGGGTTGGCCGCTGAACTTTCAGGTTACCTGCCAGGTGCCGACAATAATCGGTATCAAGACCATTGATGAGCGTAGTGGAACGGCCGTTACCGATGCGACTCCAGACGCGCCAGCAACTGGCTTTGGGTTGGGTAAAGCCGGTAACACCAACATAGGGATGTATCAATTTTTATTCTCTCAGGTGACGGCTGACGGAGAGAAACTACGAGCAAGAACCTTTGCCCCGGGGAAAAGCGTTCCGGAGCGCTCAACTTATGCGGTTCCTGGCGGGACAATGAAATTTTTAACAGAAGAGAGCCAAGAGCAGACCCCGCACAGGGTCTACGAAGGCCAAGTGGGAATGGCTGTGTATTTAGAAAAAGGCAGCGCATTTCATATCACCGAAGAGACGCCGATTGACGGTTTGGTCACGTTCGAGCTTGTCTACGAGTAGACGGTCCCTTGTTGTTCGTCAGCAGGGCACCACAAAGCGAGACAAATCTTATTGAGAACCCGGTTCTTTCCGCAGAGCATAACGCCATGCTCGAGGCACTGTGCCCGGACAGAAATCATCTCTCTAAGGATTGCTCCATGAATCGTACGTTGTTGACTCTACTTTGCGCTGCCGCTTCCGCGGCGCCGCTGCTCGCCTCGGCGGCTTCCTCCGTTCAGATGGACGTGAGAGGCACGATTTTCACTGGCGCCTGCGACATCTCCATGTCAAAAGGCTCGGTGATTGACGTGGGGCGTATTCCCGTAAGCCAACTGAACGCAGACAAGTCTACGAGTGTCGGTCCGGGTGGATTGCTGGGTAGAGTCGAGATTACCTGCCCGGCACCCACGATCGTTAGTATTAAGACAATCGATGAACGAAGCGGCACGGCAGCTGTGGACGACGTGTCGGTGCCTCAGATCTACTTTGGTTTGGGAAAAGCTGGTGCCGTCAACATAGGTCGGTACCACATCATGTTCTTAAACTCGCACGTCGATGGGATCGATGCCGATGTATCGCGCATTGATCCGGGCAAGGGAGTGTCGAAAAATGATCCCTACTCCGAGCCCGGCTCGAGATTTGTATATCAGACACGATCGGAGACGGCCCCAGCACCGCACAAAACGTACGACTCGACGCTCGGGGTGCATGTTTCCGTACAAAAAGCAAGCGCGCTGCATATCACCGAAGAGACACCAATTGATGGCCTGACTACGTTCGAGCTTGTCTACGAGTAGGCTTGCTTCCATTGGCGCATCGCGTGCTTGTCACGGTTGCTGTGCGTAGACCTTAAAGGCAGTTGCGTGGATCTCGGGCATAGCGATCTGCCGACGGGATGCCTCGAGAATAGGACGAGTCGGTGTCTGCGATGTGCGTCTGCAGGGCTCAAAACGAGACACGTCTTATTCGAAACGAGATCCTGTCTAGAGAAAATACTTGCATGCCGAAGTCGTTATACCGACAGGCATATTCACAAACCCTCTAGGAATTCACATGAAACGTACTTTGTTATCTCTCGCACTTGCCGCTACAGCGCTTTCGCCCATGTTGGCCACGGCGGCGTCATCGGTTCAGATGAAGGTAACTGGCACCATCTTTCCTGCCTCTTGCGAGATTACTATGCCTGGTGGCACGACGGTGGACTATGGGAAGATCGCCTCCGGCTCGTTGAGTCAGGATAAGGCGACGCTGCTTGGCGACGATGTTCGCGCGAACATTCAAGTCTCGTGCGATGCGCCGACAATGTTTGCGATAAAGCCCACTGACGCGCGCTCAGGGACTGCGATCGCGAGCACCGGAAAAGATAGCACCTACTTGTACGGATTGGGCCAGGCCGGCGGCGTCAATGTAGGCGCCTATACCGTCAGCTTTGTCAACGCGAAAGGCGATGGCAAGACGGTCAATGTCATTCGCATGGATGAATCCGGGAAAAACCCTGCCAAATTCGCGGAAGTTTTACCCAACAAATTGTCCGGGTTTGGGGACGGCAGCGGCAGCGAAGTGGTGCCACATAAGCTCGTCACTACCGACGTGAAAATGGCCACCTATGTCGAAAAAGCCAGTGCATTGCCTCTGACGGGCGATATCAAGCTTGATGGTCTGACGACCTTCGAACTTGTCTATCTGTAAGCGGGTCCCAAGGCCTTCGCGCCGCGAGGTTGCTACGGTCAACGCTCATTGAATCCGGGCAACCTCTTTCCCCTATTTCGTATCTCGATGGCCTTTATCAAGGCCGGCGGGGCCGTGCGCGCGCCAATTTCGGCTCGTTGAAAATTGTGCAACGGGCCTCCGCGAGATCGCTCTTGCAATCTGTCCCGGTTGGTCCGGGATTCGGAGACTAAAAAAATGAATACATCACGCAAATCGATACTACCACTGGCAGTACTGCAAGCGTCGATGGCCATGCTCGCCATGACGTTCGGCGCGCCGCAAGCGCAGGCCGCAGGCATGCGCCCCGAAACCTCTGTGGTCATTGTCAGCGAAGGCGCTGGCGAGGCCAGCATGACTGTTCAAAATACGGATGCTACCCCCGCGCTGCTTTACACCTCTATTCAGGGAATCCCGGAAGATGATGAAGACTTGTTGATCGTCACACCCCCCGTTGCACGGGTTGAAGGCGGGCAATCCCAACTGGTGCGCTTCATCGTGAACTCTCCAGAGCCGTTGAAAACCGAACGTCTGCGACGCGTGATCTTTGACGGCATTCCGCCTAAAGACAATAAAGCCGGCGTACGGATCAATATGAACTTTCGGCAGAACCTGCCCTTGATCGTACGACCCGCCGGCCTGGCAGTGGACCCAGAGCCGTGGAAGCGCCTGCAATGGACTTCAGACGGCAAATCGCTGACCGTAAAAAATCCGAGCTCGTACGTCGTGAGGCTAAGTCCCGGCGCTTCGTTGGAACCCTCGGGCGCGAAGTTGAATTTAGGTCGTACCTATATCCTGCCAAATCAGTCATTCAGCTATCCCTTGCCAAGCGCGCAGGGCGGACAGCCGGCGAGCGTGCGATTTACCCCCGCCACGACTTACGGTTTTTCGGGCGGCACCTATGACGCCAAGCTGACTACGTCAGCGTCCCACTGACGATAACTGACATGGGACATCTGATCGATCTGCACCCTCGAGTGCGCGCCATCAAGCCGAACGTTGGCCGTTGCAAGCAAGGCCAAACTTGGCGACGCGCGCGCGGATGTACGCTGGCGTCGTTGTCCGCGAGTCTACTGGTGTTGAGTTTCACCGCCGGCCTCGTGCACGCAACTCCCGCTACGGTGGAATTCGACTCGGACGCGCTCAAGAGCCGCGGGCTGAGCACCGAGGTAGGCGAGTACTTTAAACACGGGGCCCGATTTCGAGAGGGTGTTTCCAGTGTGACCGTGTTCGTCAACGATCGGCGCATCGGTACAGTGAAGGCGCGCTTCGATGAGCACGGAGACGTTTGCCTCGATCAGGAATTCCTGGATAGAGCAGGCCTACGCTTGCGCTCCCCCTCGTCAGCCGATAAGAACGGCACGTGTACGGAGTTTTTGAATCAGTATCCGACGACGATCATCAAGCCCAATCCTGGGCGCGATGAAGTTCGGCTGATCGTACCGACCGAGTCCATTCGATCAGAGGTTGAGCCACACCGCAGCTACGCGACAGGCGGTACGGCTGCGATGTTGAACTACGACGCCCTGGTGACTCATAGTCAATATCGGGGCGGATCTCAACAGTTTCGATACTTGCAATCCGAGGTGGGCTTGAACGCGGGCGATTGGGTGTTGCGCAGTCGCCAAAGTTATGTCGAGAGCTCGGGCCGCACGCGTTTCGACCATTTGTATGCATATGGGCAAAAGACCTTTACCGATCTGGGCCAGATTTTTCAGGCAGGCCAGATCTCCATCGCGAACTCCTTGTTTTCGAGTGACAGTATCACCGGCGTACAGTTCATGCCCGAGCAGGCGTTGCAGGAAAGCCGGCGTGCGCGGCCTTCGCTAGTCAACGGAATTGCCAATTCGCCGGCGCGCATCGAGGTGCGGCAGAACGATACGCTGATCTATTCCACCGTGGTTCCCCAGGGACCTTTTTCGCTGACGGATATCCCCGTCTTGAACCGATCGAGCGATCTGCACGTCTCCGTCATTGAAAACATTGGTGCTAGAAGAACCTTTGTCGTTCCCGCGGCCGAACTGACCTCGGGAAACCTGGGGGGTGTGCCCGGCTATTCGGTCGCACTGGGGCAGTATCGGCCCTACGGCTCAGGTTCGAACACGCGCAAGCCCTTGCTGGCTACCGGAACGGGTACATGGTCGCTGGATAACAAAACCGATATCACCGCCGGCGTCATGGCCGCGTCGGATTATTACGCTGCCGGCTTTGCAGCGAATCGCAGTCTGACGCCTGGGACGAACATCAGCGCGCGGCAGGTGGCGTCCTACGCGACAGACAAGCATGTGGGTGGCGCGCAGACGAGCGTGTCGCTCAGCACGCAAATCACGCAGAGCATCTCGGCCGGGCTGGGCGGCACCATTCAAACGTCCGGCTACCGTGATTTATCGGACGTGGTCACGGATCAGGGCCCGGGCAAATGGTATCTGTCCCGCAATCGCACGCAATTTACCGGCTCGTTGGGCTGGTCCGACGAAACTTTCGGCAGTGTGACGGGCTCGTATTCGAGATCGACGACCTTCGACGGCCGCCAAACGCAATTCATCACGGGATCTTGGACCAAAGCTTTCAAAGCCGCAACGGTATCGCTCAATCTTCAGCATAGTACGGGCGGGAGATTCGCGAGCGGCAATACCGCGTTGCTCTCTGTGAGCATTCCATTCGGTGGACGCTCGGTGCGTACGTATGTGGACCATACTGATGGACGGATCCGTACTGGCGCCGACGTTAGCGAGCAGGTCAACGACTATGTCGGCTACTCACTCGCGGTTGAACGCGACCAATCGGATAGATCCACTAATGTATCGGGCAATCTGAATCTGCTGCCGCGCTACTTCCAAGCCAACCTCGGTGTGGCCAGAAACGGCAACACCAGCACGATGTATAGCGGCCAAGTGCGTGGCGGGGTTGCGGTGCATTCTTCAGGTGTGACGCTATCGCCATATCCTATCTATGACACATTCGAGATTGCGAAAGTCGGCGACCTGTCGGGCGTGAAGATCGCCACTTCGCAAGGCCCTGTCTGGACCGATATGAAAGGGCAAGCGGTCGTTCCCAATCTGGCGCCTTTCCAAACCAGCCGCCTGCAAGTGTCGACCACGTCCCTGCCGCGAAACGTCGATTTGAACAATGGCTTTCGCGAGCTTGAGGCGGCGAGAGGAACGGTGCAGCATGTCGACTTCGATGTGATCAGCACCCGGCGCGTACTCCTGAATACGAGCATGTCCAACGGAGGCGTGCTGGCGAAAGGAACCTCGATCGTGGACGCCAAAGGGAACTTTGTGACGGCCGTACTTAACAACGGCAAGATTTTTCTTTCCGATGCCAATGCGTCGACCGCTTTGCACGCAGAGCTGTCGAACGCGAAACAGTGCGAGCTCGTATTTGATCTCGGCGCAAAGCCGAATATGGACAAGTACTTCGAAACCGCGGATGCGGTCTGCCGCTTACCCGCGCAAGGATAATGACATGAGAATCTTTCACCTTCTGACACGCGGCACGTCTCACGTAAAAGCCCGCGTACTGAAGTTCACGTTGCTGACGGTACTATGTACGACCAGCGTTGCAAGCCTGGCTCAGTCGTCGGCATGCTCGTTGGAGATCAGCGATCGGATCGTCGATTATGGGTCGATCGCTCGCGTGGAGCTGCTCAGTCGCGAGCATCAAGGCAAAGCGGCGCTTGGCGAGCGCGTAGTGACATTATGGGCTCGATGCGAGTCGCCGCAACGGATCGGACTATCCTATAACTCGGCGTCGGCCGCACCAACCGACAGCAAGGTCAACGTGAGCCTGCGCATCTTGAACGCGCAGCTGGATGGAAAGTCCATATCATTGGTGTCCAACAAGGACCCGGACAAAATTCTCACGACATTGACCGCGGGAGATCGTGTCCAGCCTCAATATCTGGAGCCCGGAAAAACCCTCAGTATTCAGCTTGAGCTCAACACTGAAGTCAGTACGGCACCGGCTCCGGGAAATCGCTCGAACAAATGGGAGGATACGTCCGTATTTCAGCTGTTTACGCCTTAGCTTGACGCAGCCGAACGCCGAAGGCTACGCGGTACTCTACCGCGTCCCGGGGCCGTCGTACTTTCGATACAACGATCAACCCTTGCTCAAGAGCGATCGCAACGTCGTGGACCAGGATAGTTCCAACACAACGCGGCTATGGCACGCGTTCGAGGGCACGCAGTCGGCTCGGCCGAGCGTGGTGGTGTAGTACTTCAAGCCGGCTTTCAGGTCTGGCGTAATGTGATAGTCAATGCCCGCGTCGAACCAGTTGTAGCTGTGTGGCGCGTCGTGGCCGGTGAAACGCGCAAGGCCGGCCGACCCGGACAGCGAACACTGCGTGTTCAGTGGTTTGTCCAGCGTTAGCTCATACACGTTTTCCTTACTATCGGCGTTGTAGTAATTGGGGGAGTGGTAATAGTTCAGTGCCGCGGTAATTCCCAAGGGCAAGTCCGTTTCCGCGCCTGCCTTGTATTCCCAATAATCCGAACTCGCCTGGTGCGTGAAGTGCACACGTAGCGCATTAAAGTCAAATCGAAATGGCCCATATGACGGACTGACGCCCACTAAGTAATCCGTCTCGGCCGTGATCGGATCGTGGGCGCCGTAATCCCGGTTCATCCAGATCGCGCCGGCATATAGCGGTCCCAGGCTGGTGACAGCCTGCGCCGTCATGCCGGGTTTTCCACGCGTTTGAGACTGCCCGCGGAACATGCTGTCGCTAGCGAAATCAGCCGCGATGGCGAGATCTGGCTTCCAGTATGACGCCGGCTGCGTGTTATCGCCTTGCGACTGGGCATGAGCGTATGATGAAACGCTTAACGCGAGTCCTGACGCCATTGCGATGTAGCTAGTGCGCATATGCAATTTCCTATGCGGGAGGGACGCCATGCCGGCGCCGAAGTCTGGCGGAGTCCTTGAGATGCGAGCTTGGTATCGTGGCGTTGAAACGCCTATGGCGCGACAGCTTTGTGAACGTGGCCACGAGTGCGCTCTCCCGGCGCGCGGATAAAGCGTCCTCCTCGCGGGCCGTAGACCGCGGCCGGTTCCGGGCATACCCAGAGCGCAAGCAGATAGAGCACCCCGCCTGTCACGAACGACACGGGCACGCTGAGATCGAGATCGCCGAACAGGCTGCCCAGCGGACCTACGAACTGCCCCGGCAGATTCACCATCGACAGACCGATAAACGCTGCAGGCAGCCACGCGCAGATCGCACGCAAGTTCCACCCATGCGTGAACCAATAATGACCGCCGCGTCCGCCACGGTTAAAGACTTGCAGATCATCAGCCAGATAAAAACCGCGTCGTTGCAGATAGCCGATCACCATGATGGCGATCCACGGGCAGCTGAAGGTGCAAATCAAGGTCGAGAACGTCGAGACGCTTTGCACCAGGTTAAAGGCAAAGCGGCCGAGAAAGATGAACCCGATCGCTAGGACGCCGATGAACACCGTCGCGCGGACGCGATCAAACACCTTGGGGAAAATGCTGGACATGTCGAGCCCGGTGCCATAGAGCGCCGTAGTGCCCGTGGACATTCCACCGATGATCGCGATCAGGCAAACCGGCAGCAGAAACCACGTGGGGGATACCGCCAAAAGGCCGCCCACATAGTCGTCGGCTTGGATGAAACTTGGTGCAGTCGTAGAGATGATCGTGGCCGTCGCCAGGCCGAAAAAGAACGGCACGAATGTCGCGATCTGCGCGGCATAGACGGAGGCCATGAGTCGCCTGCGCGGCGTGTTCTCCGGCACATAGCGCGTCCAGTCGCCCAGCGTCGAAGCAAATGACACTGGGTTGCTCATGGCCACGAGCACGGATGCGATGAAGGCGCCCCAAAAGCCCGGCGTGCCCAGCTGCAGCACACCGGCGTAATGCGTATCCAGGACATCATAAAAAGCGAAAGCGCCCAACAGGAACAACAGGCTCGCTGTCCACACGGCGATCTTGTTCACCCATAACATGAAGCGAAAACCATAGACGCACACCACGAGCACGAGGACCGCAAAGATCAGGTAAGCAGAACCCAGCGTCCAGTTATTGACCGGCAGGCCGGTCAGCGTGTGAGCACCGCCCACGAGCGCGTCGCCTGAACTCCAGACGGCCAGCGAAAAGAAAGCGATGGACGTCAACAATGCGAGAAACGAGCCCACGATCCGCCCGTGGATGCCAAAGTGCGCGCCAGAGGAAACGGGGTCGCTGGTGCCATTGCAAGGGCCAAACAGACTCATGGGCGCGAGAATGAACGTGCCGGCGAATACACCCGCCACGATCGCCCATAAGCCCGCCTGAAACGACAAGCCCAACAACACGGGAAATGCTCCCAGGACCGAGGTCGAAAACGTATTACACCCGCCAAACAGCAAGCGAAAGACGTCACGAGGACGGGCATAACGCGAAGCGTCCGGGATGCGCTCGAAGCCAAAGGTCTCGATCTGCGTGATAGGCGCTTTTTTGGGCATGGTGTCTCACTCCTGTACTAATGACTGACTTTGACGGCTTTGTGTTTGCCAGAGCGCTTTGACGTCGCGCTATTCGCAGTCGGATGCAGTCTATACGGCCGCACTGGCGCGCAGCATCGTGCATGTCAGATGTTGACGTTGCCGTCTGTCGATGTATCGCGCGAGGAGGAAGCTGCGCACCCTCGCTGCTTGCCATACGCATCTAGCAAGTCTTCGCAAAACGCCCGGACAATGGGGTTGTCGCGCTGGCTGGGTCGCGATGCCAGCTGATGCGGCACGTCGAAGCCAAACGCCGTTTCGTTAAGTACCCGGATCAGTCCGCGCTGCTCGAACGCGTGGGCATGGTGCTTGGGCAAGTAACCGATGTGCCTGCCCGACAGAATCAGTACGGTCGCCGCATCGACGTTGTCGGCAGTCGCCGTCACCTGGCGTTCGCTAATGCTGGCGATTTCTTCTGGTACAGGATATGTGCGCCACACCCACTGATGCGCGCGTAAATGCTCGATCTGGACCTGCCCGCGGTGATGAAAAAGCGGATGGCCGCGGCCACAGCAAATGACCTGGCGTTCGTCGAATAGCTTGCTGTACGCGATGCCATCGGCGCGATGGCAAAAATAGCCGATGGCCAAATCCAGTTGTTGGTTCAGAATCTGCGTTTCTAGTTCCGTCGAGGTTGCCACTCGCATATGAATCCGCACGGCTTCATCACGCTGCCGAAATGTCGCGAGCGCCTTGGCCAGACGCGCGTTTTCGTCAAGCGATGCATGGCCGATCAGACCAATCGAGAGCGTGCCAACGAGCTTGCGGTCAATGTGCTGAACTTGCGCGACGAATTGCGCGGTCTGCGCCATGAGCGCGCGCGCGAGCACGACGAAGCGTTCGCCCTTGGGTGTCAAGCGAAAACCCCCGCGACCGCGTTCGCATAACGCGAAACCGATGCGGGTCTCTAGTACGGACAGTTGCGAGCTGATGGTGGACTGGCGTGCGCCGACGGTAGCCTCGGCCGCAGTCACGCCGCGCGCATCGACGACGGCGAGGAACACGCGCACCAGGCGCAAGTCGAGATCGGACAGACTGGTCAGCATGTTGAGCAGCGCACCGCTGGCGTCTTGGCAACGGCTATAAAACGTTCGGACCTCACATCGGGAATCCCAATGCTTTGATGGCCTTGATCCATGCCCGCTTCCAGCCGCCTTGCTGATCCGCGCCGTCGAGCGCGTGGAAGGTGACCTTTGCCGCCAGCCAGCGCACTGGCTCGGGGGGGATATAGGTGGGACCCAGCCGGGATATGTCCAAGTCGCGCTCAGGGGCGTCACGGTCGAACAATAGATTCAGGCCCATCGAAGCGCCAAAACGGCTTGCCGCGACGCCGAAACCGGTATAGCCAGCGACGAATACTGCCTTACCACCGAGGTAGCGTTTGGCGAAGACCGAGCCGCGCGAGCAATAATCGATAGGGCCACTCCAGGCATGCGAGAAGCGGACATCGGACAGCTGAGGAAACGTCTTGTAGAACGCCTGTGCGAGCCGGTAGTACGTTTCCCGCCGGGCATCTTGCCGAGGATTGTTGTCGCCATCGAAGTGATAGCTCACCAGTCCGCCAAAGATGATGTTGTTGCTCTTGGTCAGACGGAAATAATTCAGCTGCGTACGCGTGTCGTAGACGCCTTGCCGGTTCTTCCAGCCGATGCGAGATAGTTGTTCGTCGGTGAGCGGCTCGGTCGCCAACACATGATCGCGCACTTGCACGACGCGCCTGTTGATATCGGAAATGCCCACCTTCGCGGTGCCGCTACCCAGTAGTATTCGGGGCGCTGTTATCGTGCCGGAAGGCGTCTTGACGCGAACGCGCTGCCCCTCATCGACAAAGGAGACAAGAGGGGTGTGCTCATAGATGCGTACCCCCAGACTGAGCGCAGCGCGCTTTAAGCCCCATGCGAGCTTGGCCGGGTGCACGATGCCGCTGCGATTGTGTGACCATAGCGCGCCCGCAAAGAGCGGAGAATTCAACTGTTCTCGCGTGGCGCGTTCATCCAGCAACTCGACGTTGTGCCCGTATTGGGTGTGCAACTCGTAATCGGCCCGCAGATGCGCGAGATGTTCCGGGTCTACCGCGACAGTCATTTCGCCGTTCCACTCGACATCGGCATCGATACCGTAGCGCTTTAGCGTTTTCTCGAAACCATCCAGATTGCGCTGCCCGAATTCCTCGAGCTTTGCGATGTCCTTGGGAAATACACGGACTGCATTGGGCAAGCCATGCATCACCGAGGTCGAAATAATGCCACCGGCCCGCCCCGAAGCACCGTGCGCAACGCGGTCGGCTTCGATGATGACCACATTGAGCTGCGGCATCTGCTCTTTGGCCTGTACCGCCGCCCACAGTCCCGTAAAGCCGCCGCCAACGATCAGAAGGTCGGCAGTGATTTCGCCTGCGAGTTTCGGTTGGGCAGGGGGCTGCTCGGGGTTGTCTAGCCAGTAGGGAGACAGCTTGGTGCGAGCCAGGGCTTCGTGCACGCTCAACGTGGCGCGCTTGGCCCGAAATTGTGGCGTCACATTGTGCGTCGCACCACCTGGCGTGTCCGGCTCAGAGCGTACCGGTTGGCGGGATAGAGTCATAGCGGTTCGAGGCGTTGAATGCGTTCGGCGAAGTCGTCGCCGCGCGGGTTTGGGTTGTACGGCGGTACCAGGTGCAGTAGAGCTTCAGCCTCACGGCATGAGCAGCACGTAGAGCTTCTTGGCGTCGGAGATCGTTTCCCAGCGTCCCGCAAAGCCTCGCGGCAGCAGGTAGCCTTGGCCCGCGGAGAACTCGATACGTCCGCCCTCGGTGTCGGTCAATGCGATCTTTCCTTCCACCAGCCATACGGCTTCATCCGCGCTCGTCTCGGGAAAGTCGAGCATGCCGACCTTGCCTTCCCACCAACCCACCACGTAGGACTTATTGGTTCCCTGAGCAATGCACCAATCGCCTTCTTCCATACCGTAGTTCAGTTTGGTGAAATCGCCCAGGTTCGGGCCCAGTACCTTGATGTCGTGGACGGTCTTGCTCATGAATCGCACTTCCTTTGTGTCGCTCGCTACTGAGGGCGAGCCACGTTAAATTCATTGTTGTGGATCAGGCATAGTGCCAGCCGCCGTGCGGGAATGTGCCCTCCCTCAAGGGGGGCAAAGGGCAATTGGGGGATGGCCTCTGCGCCGTCGCTACGCGGTCATCGGTCGTGCCCAGGCTCTGCTATGATAAGTCGCCCTTCTGAGAGGCCTGGCATGCTGATATCTATCCCGCTGCAGGAGTCGCCGAGTTTCCCGCTGTCTTTCGATAAGCTCGGCAAGGTCATCGATAGCGTGGGGACCCAGAATTTTGTGTCCTGTCTGACCGCGCTGCTGCACGATATCGTGCCCTTGAATGCGGTGCATATCGAACGATCCTGCGTAGACGCGAACCAGCCGACTGGCTTTCGCTGCGAGTGGGTCGGCAGCGGCGGTGTCGATATGGACTTCAGTTCGATTTCAAAAGCGATGACGCTTTACTACGATCGCTTTTACGCCATCGATCCGCTCTTCTCGGGTATCCGCGGCCAACTCGGTACCGTATTGGTCGTGAGGGATATCGGCGCGATTCCCGCCGGGGAGTTCCGCAAACTGCTCTTCGATGACGCGCATATCGCGCATGAGTGCGTGTTGGCGCATGGTACCCGCTACGTGCAGCATTCAATCGCGATCGAGCGTGCGTTGAACACGCCGGCGTTTACGCTGACCGAGCTCGGCCGGTTTCGCAAAGTGGGCGAATTCCTGTTTCCCTTGCTGGCATTGCATGTCTCGACCAGCGCCGCCAGACGCGTCGCCCAAACCGACGTCAGTGTGCATCCGCTGGCGCAATTCAATGCCCGTATCCAGGATGAGGGAATAGGACTGTCTCGCCGAGAGTACGAGACCTGTGTGCATCTCATCAGTGGCAAGACAGTGCCCGAGTCTGCGGGGATACTCGGCGTGCGCCCGTCGACGGCGGAATCCTATGTAAAGCGGGCATTCGCCAAGCTCGGGGTGCGGACCAAGCGCGAGCTCATCATGTGGGGAGCCATGCGCAATTAGTCAGGCCACGGACTATGTATGGTGGCGTTCACATCGATCCGCATCAATGTAAACATCCTAACCTCGCGATCCAGGCAGCTCCCCAGACGCATACGATGTGCCCCAAACACTATTCAATAGTGCAACATGATCGGAGGCTATTCCTATGCACCACCCGTTTAACCGTCCGCTTGGCGGCGATGAAATGCCGCGCTTTGGCGGCATTGCCACCATGATGCGCCTTCCTCTAGCCCATAGCGCAGAGGGCTTGGATGCCTGCTTTGTGGGCGTGCCATTGGACCTGGGGACGTCGAATCGTTCAGGTGCACGCTTTGGACCGCGCCAGATTCGTACCGAGTCCGTATTGCTGCGTCCTTACAACATGGCCACCCGGGCGGCGCCCTTCGATTCGCTACAAGTGGCCGATATCGGCGACGTTGCGATCAATCCTTACGACTTGAAAGACTCTATTCGTCTGATCGAGCAAGCGTACGACGACATTGTCGCCCACGGATGCCGCCCGATTACGCTGGGTGGGGACCATACGATTGCTTGGCCGATTCTGCGTGCTTTGCACAAGCGCTATGGCAAAGTGGCGGTCGTGCACGTCGATGCGCACGCCGATGTGAACGACACCATGTCGGGCGAAAAGATCGCGCATGGCACCCCGTTTCGCCGCGCCGTCGAGGACGGTTTGCTCGACTGCGCCAAAGTCACCCAGATCGGTCTGCGCGGCACGGGCTACCATGCCGAGGACTTCGATTGGTGCAGACAGCAAGGTTTTACGGTCGTGCAGGCCGAATCATGCTGGAACCGCTCGCTCGTGGCGCTGATGGACGCGGTGCGGATGCGTGTCGGTGACACCCCGGTGTACCTGAGTTTTGACATCGACGGCCTGGATCCCGCGTTCGCACCCGGTACCGGCACACCCGAGATTGGCGGGCTGACCGTTCATCAAGCGCTGCAGATCATCCGTGGTATGAAAGGCCTGAACATTGTTGGCGCCGATATGGTTGAAGTCTCTCCGCCGTACGATCAGGCTGGCACAACCGCGCTGGTGGCTGCGAATCTTGCGTTCGAGATGCTGTGCGTGATGCCCGGCGTTCATTACCGCTAATCCGAGATAACTCATGACGACGATATTCGAACCGCGTGCTGATGACGGCGCCTTTGTCTTGCCGGGCGCCACGATCGCCGGGGTTCCCCAACGCGCCGTCGATGTGCGCGACACTACCCCTATTTACAACGCGGCCACGGGTGTAGTGATAGGCTGGCAGGAGCACGCGAATGTCGCGCAAATCGATGACGCGGTGCGCGCCGCGCGAACCGCCTTGCCGAGATGGCGGGCCACCACGCCGGCATCGCGTGGCCAGATTCTAAAAAGGATCGCTGAACTGATCGAGCACAGTCGCGATCGGCTGGTCGGTGCCCAAATGCGTGTGAGCGGCAAGCCGCCGCTGGAGGCCGAGCAGGACGTCAGCGATGCGGTAGCCACATTCGACTACTACGCGGCGCTATGCGATGACGTCGGGCTCTTCGCGCCACAGACGGTCAGCGTGCCCGATAAGACGGTGGCGGGTCAGCGATACTATGATGCTGTGGGCGTGGCCGCGCTCATCGTTCCGTGGAATTTTCCCATGGTGACCACGGCATGGAAAATGGCGCCGGCCTTGGCGGCGGGTTGCACCGTGGTGCTCAAGCCTTCTGAGTTGACCTCGCCGGTCGAGCACATGCTGGTGGGCCTGCTCGCCGAGGCGGGCGTGCCCGACGGCGTGGTCAATATGGTCAACGGCGGTGCGGCGGTGGGAACACAGCTAATCGAGCATCCGTTGATCGATAAGGTCTCTTTCACGGGGAGCACGGAAGTCGGCAAGCGCGTGATGCGCGCGGCGGCGAACGACATGAAGCGCACGACGCTGGAACTCGGAGGTAAATCCTCGCTCATTGTGCGCGCCGATGCCGATCTCGACAGCGCCGTGTCGCTAGCGGTCAATGGGGCGTTTGGCAATGCCGGGCAGATGTGTTCGGCGACGGCACGCATTCTGGTGCAGGACCAGGTGTACAACGAATTCATAGCCAGGTTGGAGGCTGCCGTAGACGCGCTCGTGGTGGCGCCGCCCATGCGTGCGAGTGTTTCGATGGGGCCGTTGGTGTCGGCGTCTCACTTGGCGCGAGTACGCGCCATGTTGGATGCCGGGATCAGCGACGGCGCGGCGGTGGCGTTTTCCGGTCGATTAGATGAAAGCTGCGGCAAGGGTTTTTTCCTACCTCCGATGGTAGTGGCCGAACCCGATGTCGACAACGTACTCTGGACGGACGAGGTATTTGGCCCAGTCGCCTGCGTCAAGTCCTTTCACACTGACGACGAAGCCATCCAAATCGCCAACAGCACGCGCTATGGCCTGGTGGCGACCGTGCTGACGGCGGACGCCTCGGCGGCCAAGCGCTATCAATATTCGCTGCGCGCGGGGCTGGTGTGGATCAACACGCCTCAGCTCATCTTTCCGCAACTGTGTTGGGGAGGCCTCGGGCTGAGCGGCATCGGCCGGGAACTGGGCGTAGAGGGACTGCGCAGCTACCAGGAACTGCGGCACACGCTAAGCGCTATTTGATGTATTTGAAGTGCGGGGCGAGATATCGCCTCGTTGGCCTTTGTCGGCAAGACAAGGCAGAGAGAGATGGCTCCCCGAGCTGGGTTCGAACCAGCGACCTGCGGATTAACAGTCCGTCGCTCTACCGACTGAGCTATCGGGGATCATAGGTGCCTGATTCGTTTTTCAGCGTGGCGCCAAAAAACGAAGCGCAGATTCTACAAAAAAAATCGAAGTCGTGCAGGCAAAAACCGAAATTATTTTGGCAGCACGATAAAACCATTGTTGCCGGCTGGCGGTTTGGCAGGGGGTAGCAGGGTTTCTTGCGCGCCGTCTTGATCCACGGTTACCCCAGTCGGCGATATGGCGACCAGCGTCACGCCCGGGGCCAAGGTATCGTTGACGCGATATGCACGGGGCGGCTGACCGTTGACGGAAAGTACCGCTGCGCCGTGCTTTCCATTGCCGCTGGCGATCAGGCCAGACACGGTGATACGCACCCTCAACGCTTCGCCGCCGAACCAGCGCGCGACGGCGGTCGTGTCCGCGATCTCATCCGGTGTCGTTTGCAACACCGGAGGCGCGAGCCGGGGAGCGGGTGCCCATAGCAGCGAGCCCCAGACACCGACACCGATTGCGCATAGCGCCATACCCGCAAGGCGGGCCCACGCCCATCCCATTGCCGTGTTCAGACCGAAAGGCCGCAATCGGCTCATAACGTTGGAACTAGTTGCACTCAATTTTCACTTATCCAGATAGGAATGTGTCGGTATAGGGGTGCATCAGTCTTATATACTTCTTAACCGATCGATACATACAGTCATTCTAGGCCATCGTACCGGAACTTCAACGCAACCAGGCGTATTCGATGCAACACCGTCAACATCCTAAGCAGTGCCGGGCACGGAGACGCGAGACGGGGTTCTCGCTCATCGAAGTCATGATCGTGGTCGTGATCATGGGGGTGCTGGCCACGTTGATTGTGCCCAGCCTGATCGACCGTCCGGACCAGGCGCGGGTCGTGGCGGCGCGTCATGATGTGTCGGCCATTATGCAGGCGCTCAAGCTTTACCGCCTGGATCACGGCCGCTACCCCACGGCGGAGGAGGGATTTGCCGTTCTGGCGCGGCAGGGCGGGCAGGGGCGTGTGTACATGGAGCGCTTGCCTCTCGATCCCTTCGGTCACCCCTATCAGTATCTGAACCCTGGCGTCTACGGCGAAGTAGACGTGTTTTCCCTGGGCGCCGACGGCAAGCCCGGAGGCGAGGGCATCAATGCCGATATCGGCAGCTGGTAGGCGCTCGTGGCGTGCCGTTCAGCACGGGTTCTCGCTGTTAGAGATGCTGGTCACGGTCGCGGTCATCGCCATCGCGACGACCATGGTCGGCGTGAATGTCTGGCCGGACAGCGATTTGCGCGCGTTGCGGCAGGATGGCCAGCGGCTGGCGCAGCTGTTCGCGGCGGCACACGCCGAAGCCCGTCGGGACGGGGCCGAGATTCTCTGGAAGGTCGATGGGCAAGGTTACGCTTTCCTTGTCAAACCGCGACAGCGCGTTTTGCCGGCGGCTTTGCAGCGTCCCGAACCCGTAACTGCCATGCGTCCATTTGCCGACACGAGTCCGTTGCGGCCGCGTGCATGGTCCTCGCCGAATGCGGTCACGGTCGACGTAGAGCCAGCGGGCGCCATCTCATTCAACGCAGAGTGGACGTCGGGTCCGCAGGCTGTCGAGCTCTATGACGGCGCGCACCGGGTCCGTATTGAGCGCGCTGGTCCGGGCCAGTATCGGGTGCAGTCGTGAGACAACGCGCGCGGCAACAAGGGTTCAGCCTGTTGGAAGTGTTGATCGCGCTCACCATCGTCAGCGTCGCCCTGGCTGCCGCCGTCAGGGCAGTGGGAGTCGCATCCAACAATGCGCGGGGTATTCAGCAAAGCAGCCTGGGTATCCAGGCGGCCGAAAACGTCTTGAACGAGCTGCGCCTGGCGCGTGCTTTCCCCACTGCGGGGCGCGCAACGCAGCCATGTCCGCAGGGTCCGTTGAATCTGGTCTGCGAGCAGGAATACCAGAACACCGGCAACAGCCGACTCAGGCTAGTGACGGTCCGTGCACGGTTGCCCGAAGGGCCCGTGGTCGCCGAAGTGCATGGCTTGCTATCGGGGCTGCCATGAGGAAACCGCTCGCGCGTCAGGAGGGTTTTACGCTCATCGAAGTCATGGTCGCGTTAGCGCTGATGGCTCTACTCAGTGTGATCTCGTGGCGTGCTTTGGATTCGGTCGAGCGGGCCAACGGCCATCTGGTGGCCAACGCCGATGATGCCTTGGCCTTGGTGCGCATGATGGAGCAACTCGAAACCGATATCGCGCTGCACGCCGGACCTGCCATTTTGTCCTCGCATCCCGTTTGGAACCCGGCAGCCAAGAATGGCGCGCTGTTGCCACCGGGGATTCACTGGGGCGATTCGCAACTGGCTATCGTGCGATCCGCCCAGGACGGTCAGTGGCAGAGCGTGGTGTGGAAAGCGACCGACCGCTCGCTACAACGGTGGTCGGGTGTGGCTGCACGTACATTGCCGCTGCCGGCGGCTTCAAGCCGTGAATCTATGCTGGCCAGCGTGCATGATTTCTCCGCTCGCATGTGGATCCCAGGACAAGGTTGGACCGCCCCGGATCGCGCCTCGATCGCGGATCGGTCGGCCAGCGGATTAGAAATCACCATCGGACGCGAAGTGAACGGCAAGACCGAGCGCTATCGCAAAGTGATGGTCTTGCCATGATGTGGATCTCGCTGAAAACCCCGGCGCGCCGAAGCCAGCGACAGTCGCCCGCCGCAGAACGGGGCATGGCGGTCATCGCCGCGCTGGTGGTGGTGGCGGCGGCATCGGTGGCGGCCGCTGCGATTCTCGACAGGCAGGCGTTGCTGATCGACACCCTGACGGTAGAACGCGACCGCGCCGAGGCCCAGAGCGTGTTGCGTGGTGGCATTGAATGGGCACGCGTGATTTTGCACAGCGATGCTCGCGGCAGCGCCATTACGCATAGCAGTGCGATGTGGGCACAACCCATCGTGGGGCTGGACATTCAGAGCCCGGATAAGGCGCGCGCCGGGCAGTTCTCGGGCGTTATTGAAGACGAGCAGGGCAAGGTGAACCTGTGGCGGCTGGCCGCGCAGGGTACCGTGCAACGTCAGGATCTCGTCGTGTTGCAACGCGTGCTGCGCGCATTGGACTTGCCCGACTCACTGGCCCGATCGATTGCCCAGCGTGTGGCTGACGCGCAAGGCGCTGCCGGCCGGCCCGCGAGTGCGCCCGGGTTGGCGGGAATGTCGGATCTGCTTGGCATGGAAGGCATCACGCCAGACGTGCTGCGCGCGTTATCGCCGCACGTCACCATCGTTCCGGCCAGAACCGGTATCAACGTCAACACCGCCAGCGCGGTGGTGCTAAGCGCCGTTGTTCCCGGGCTCTCTCTCGCACAGGCGCGCGATCTGGTGCGCGAGCGCGACCGGGGGCAGTGGTTTACGGATAGCGAGGACTTTCTAAATCGCTTGCCTGTCGAGAACGCTGTCCCCGCGCAGCCGGTTCACGTGCGCAGCGAGTGGTTTCTCGTTTCTGGGGAAGTCATCAGTCGCGGCGTGGCGCAGTCGATGCAGGCCCTGCTTCGGCGCGAGGGCAATGCGGCGCCAGTGATTGTTTGGGTGAGAGGCTGATATCAAACCAACACTACGAATCTCTTTGCCACCTTTGGCCTCGGTGATACCGCAATCGGTGGTCGCCTTTGCGTGCTTCAGTCGCAAGGGGCAAATTCTGCGCACGGGTGAGTTGCCTGTCGAGCAGCTCGTGTCTGTTTTGTCGGTTCATCATGTCGATGCCATTCTGCATCCCGACGATGCGATTGTGATGACTTTGTCGTTGCCTCCTTTGCCGGGACGGCGGTTGACGGCCGCCGTGGTGAGTAGCGTCGAACCCCTGACGCTTAGCGATGTGTCGGAGCTCTGCATCGCACACGGCCCGCGCGCTGTCGACGGCAAGGTCTGTGTGGCCTGGGCCGAGCGTGCGCGCATCACGCGCGTGTGGCATTGTCTTGCAGACGCGGGGTTGAAGGTCGATCGGTTGGTGCCTCATGCCTTGGCATTACCCCCGGGGGATGCACAGCCCGCCCAGCCGTTGGCGTTGCCCGTCGATGAACGGTGGCAGGCTCGGCTTCCGTCCTGGTCCCTGGCGCAACCGGATTGCCGTCCGGCCAATCCGTCGCATCCTTGGCGCGCCGCCGCTTTCTGGATTGGCGCGGCTGTATTGATTTGGCTGTTGGGGTTGAACTTCTACGCGGCGAAAGTGCGTGGCGAAACACGGGCTATTCACGAGGCGATGGACGAAGCCGTACGGACGGCGTTTCCATCGATCCAAGTCGTGATCGATCCGGTGCGACAAGCTCAGAACATGCGGGATCAGCTTCGTATGAACGAGGGAGCAGCAACCAATGACGATTTCATGTCGTTATTGACCGATAGTGCAGCGGCGATGGAATTCGCAGCGGGACAGGTGGCGTCGCTACGCTACGACGCCGGCATGTTGACCGTGGTGTTGGTCGACGGCGACGCACCTCCCGTGAACGAGGCTTCGGTCAAGCAAGCCTTTGCTGCCCGAGGCCTGGAGTTGGTTCGCCGGGACAAGACACAGAACGCCTGGCAGGTCCGTCGCGCCGGCATGGCGCTACGCAGCGAGGAGCGCTCTTGAGTACGCCATTCGAATCCCCAACGTCGCATGCGCACCGACAGGGCAGACAGGTGGTTCAACGCCTGCGTCAGCAGCTCTCGGCGTGGTGGCGCGTGCGCACGCCCCGTGAACAAAGACTGCTGCGCGTCGCGCTGGCGGTGCTCATCGGCGCGCTCGTTTGGAGTTGGGCGATACAGCCAGCTTGGCGCACCATCTCGCTATCGCGCGCGGAATTGCCGCAGCTGCAGGCACAGGCGGCTCGCGTCGAAGGACTGATCCGTGAAACGCGTGCGCTCAAGAGTCAACGAACCGGCGGTGCTGACTACGCGCACCTGACCGAGGAATTGACCTCATCGCTCGGCCGCGCGGGACTCGCGCCGGTCGCGCGCGTGACCGTGGGACCTGACAGCAATGCAGGTGCGGCAACAGAATGGACCGTGACCTTCAATCAGGCTGATGTGGCGCGCGTCATGCAATGGTTGGCGGATCTGCCCCATGTGTTGCATGTTCAGCCTCAGTACGTCGAGCTGGAGCGCTCCACGATCGGCGGTCGGCAACGCGCAGGTAGCGTGAACGGGATGTTGCGCATTGCCATGCCGAAGGAGGCCTCATGATCGGTTTACGTCGAGTGTGGCTAGGGCTGGCATTAGTCGCATTGGCATTGATCAGTGCACTGATCGTCGCGCCGGCACGGTGGATCCTGTTGGCGATCCCTGTGGATGCACCGTTAAGCGTGGTGGCGGCTCGCGGCACGCTCTGGGCGGGAAGCGCCAACGTGATCATTGGGTCGGCGAGTCATCGCCGTATGCTGCCCGATCCTCTGGCGTGGGAAGTGACCTGGCTCCCCGTGCCTCGCCTGCGCGTGACGCATGCGTGGCTGGGCGGGCCCGTCGAGATCTCGCCTGGCTGGCTGGGGTTCAAGATCACGGGGCAAACATTGCAGATGCCCGCTTCCGTACTGGGCGCGGTGGATGCCCGCCTGGCGGCGATCGCCCCGGGTGGGGATCTGCGGGCGTCGTGGCCGCCGCTGACATTCGATTTTCGCGGACGGTTAACGGCTCCATCGCCATTGCACATGGATTGGCGGCAGGCGACTTCCGCGTTGAGCACGGTTCGTCCCTTGGGAAGTTATCGGCTGACTGCTACGCCTGATGACGCCGACGGAATGCGTCTGCAGTTAAAGACGCTGCAGGGCCCTTTAATGCTTGAGGGGGCGGGCAGTATGACCGCTACCACTACCCAATTCGATGGGGTTGCTCGGGTCGAGCCCAACGCCTCCTCAGATATCCGTACACGCCTGACCGACTTGCTGGCCGCCATCGGCCCTGGAAAGAATGATCAAACGCTCTTCAGCATACGCTAGCGCTTCTCTCACCGGTACCGTCATGGAACATTCTTCTGCCGCTTTGCCCACGTACACTGGTCTGCGCCTCGCTTTCATGTTGGCGATGGCAGGTGCCATCGCGGGTTGCGCCGCTCCGTCCGGCACAGTCGGTGACAAAAAGGAGACGACACCGTTAATCGTGTACACCTCGACGGGGTCGGCATGGCGGGAAGTGCCCGCTACGCCAACGGAGCCAGCGCCAAATCGCAGCCGTGCGGACACGCCGCCCAGGCGTTCCTATGAACCGGCGCCGCCACGCAGCGTACGACCGCAGGCCATGGCGCCCAGCAGCCCCGGCACAAGTGCTGGCGCGGCAGACGGCGACACCATGCTGAACTTCAATGATGTCGATTTGCAAAGCGTCATTCGAGCGCTGGCGCACTTCACCGGCCGAAACTTTGTGGTCGATCCTCGCGTCAAGGGCAAGCTGACCTTGGTGTCGGAACAGCCGGTGAATCGCGCTACGGCATACTCAATGCTATTGAGCGCGCTGCGTATGCAGGGATATTCGGTGGTGGAGTCTGACGGCGTCACGCGTGTTGTGCCGGAAGCCGAGGCCAAGGTGCAAGGCATGTCGGTGACCAGTGGCCCAACCACTGCGCCTCAGCCGCACAGTGGAGAGCTGATTACCCGCGTTTTTCAGCTGCGTTATGAAAACGCCGCCAATCTGATGCCGGTGCTGCGGCCTATGATCGCACCGAATAATGCCATCAATGTTTATCCGGCCAATAATACGTTGGTGATCACCGATTATGCCGACAACCTCAGTCGGATCGCCGATGTAATCGCCAGCATCGATACGCCCGATTCGTTCAGCACCGATATCGTGCCGGTCCAGCACGGCATTGCCTCGGATGTCGCTGCGCTGGTGTCGCAAATGCTGAATGCTCCCGGCTCGCCGCGTGGGTCTCAACCTATTAGCGTCGTGGCCGATCCGCGCAGCAACTCCATTTTGTTGCGTGCGAGTAGTCCCGAAAAATTGGCCCAGGCGCGCACGCTCATCTTTCGTATCGACAGCCCTGACACGCGCGCGGGCAATCTGCATGTGGTGTATCTGCGCAATGCCCAGGCCAGCCAGCTTGCCGAGGTGTTGCGAGGTGTCTTGAGCGGTCAGAACGCCGAGCGCGGAGCGCAGTCGGGCGAGACATCGATGAATCCGGCGACCAGCGGTTCACCGTCATCGCCCGCGCCCACGTCGATGTCGGGCCTGGACCGGAATGCCTCGCTTTCTGACTCTGGCTCGAGCCTCGCCAACATGGGCATGGAATCGTCTGTCAGTACACGGCCGGTGGCATTCACCGCTGGCGGCGCTACGGTGCAAGCCGATCCCACCACCAACACGCTGCTGATTTCCGCACCGCCGCCCCTTTACCGCAGCTTGCGCGAAGTCATCGACCAGCTCGATCAACGACGTGCGCAAGTGCTGGTGGAAAGCTTGATCGTCGAGGTGACGGACGAGAACAAGGCGATGTTTGGCGTGCAGTGGATGACTGGCGGCAACGGGCTGGGTTCGGACGGTTCGACCTTTCTGGGTGGTACCAATTGGGATGGCAGCGGTCTGAATCCGAACGGCGCGACCACGATCGATGCGCTGGCGCAGGGGCTGACGTTAGGTGTGGTCAAGGGATCGGTGAATGTGCTTGGCAAAGAGATCATGAACCTCAGTGTGCTGGCCCGCGCGTTGGAGTCCACTGGGGGTGCGAATATCCTGTCCACGCCGAACCTGTTAACGCTGGATAACGAAGCGGCCAGCATCATGGTGGGGCGCACGGTGCCCTTCGTGACGGGACGCTATACCACCTCGGGCGATGGCGCGAGCAATCCCTTCCAGACGGTGTCGCGCGAAGATGTCGGCCTCACGCTGCGCATTCGTCCACAGATCTCAGAGGGCGGCACGGTCAAGCTCGCACTCTATCAAGAGGTGAGCAGTATCGACACCGCCGCATCGACTACCGCCGGTGGGCTGGTCACCCGCAAGCGGGCGCTCGAGACGAACGTGCTGGTCGATGATAGCCAGATCATCGTGTTGGGGGGATTGATCGAGGACTCGATTGCCGATACTACCAATGCCGTGCCCATTCTGAGCAAGATTCCCCTGTTGGGCAGCCTCTTTCGCTATGAGAGCCGCAGCCGTACCAAGACCAACCTGATGGTGTTCTTGCGGCCGCATATTTTGCGCAGCTCGCAAGACAATGCCAGCATCACCCTGGATCGCTATAACCATATGCGTGCCATGCAGAATGGTCTGCCGGAGCGTTCTACGTGGTTTGCACCCAACCTGGGTTCGAGCGTGCTGCCGGAGATCACGCGCAACCCTGGTACGGGCTTGTTGGATTTGCGTAGTGAAGACGCTGCGCCCGCGACACCGCCAGCACCCGCGGTCAAGGTTCAGCCCATACCGCCTGTCAGCGCCAATGTGCCGCGCGCGGCTAACGGGAGCGAACCCCTGTGAAGCCGCGCATTCCTTATGCCTGGGCGCGGGCGCAGCGCGTGCTGCTGGAAACGTCGACGGCAGCGGGAGTTCGGCTGACGATCTCGGAACTGACGCCCGCCTGGGCGCTTGCCGAGATTCACCGTTGCCATGGTGAACTGCCTCATCAGGTGGTGGCGGACACAGAGTTGGATCTTATGCTGACGGCCGCTTATGCCAAGACGGGAGACGCAGCCGCCATCGTGGACGAGGCGGCCAGCGAAGTCGATCTGGATCGACTCATGCAGGAAATCCCCGCGGTCGAGGACCTGCTCGATTCGCAAGATGATGCGCCTATCATCCGCATGATCAATGCGCTGTTTACGCAGGCTAGCCGCGACGGTGCGAGCGATATCCACCTCGAAATTTTCGAGACCCACTCGATGGTACGGTACCGCGTTGACGGTATGTTGCGCGATATCGTCAGCCCGCAACGCGCGCTACACAATGCGCTGGTGTCGCGCATCAAGATCATGGCTCACCTCGACATCGCTGAAAAGCGATTGCCCCAGGATGGCCGTATCGCGTTACGCGTGGGCGGCCGCCCCATCGATGTACGGGTCTCGACATTGCCGACGGGGCACGGCGAGCGCGCGGTGTTGCGTTTGCTGGAAAAAGGCAAGGGTCAAAACGACCTCGATCATCTCGGCATGGCCGAGGACGTGCGTGCGCAACTCGATGCGTTGATTCATCGTCCGCATGGGATTGTGCTGGTCACGGGCCCCACAGGTAGCGGCAAGAGTACGACCCTATACGCGGCCTTAGGACGACTCGATACCAACACGACCAACATCCTCACCGTCGAGGACCCGATCGAGTATGACTTGCCCGGTGTCGGGCAGACGCAGGTCAACAGCAAGATCAACCTGAGTTTCGCCACGGCATTGCGCGCCATTCTGCGGCAGGACCCGGATGTCATCATGATCGGCGAAATCCGCGACCTGGAGACCGCGCGCATCGCGGTGCAGGCGTCGCTTACCGGGCACTTGGTGCTGGCTACCTTGCACACCAATGACGCGGTCTCCGCGGTGACACGCTTGATCGATATGGGGGTGGAGCCCTTTCTACTGGCGTCGACCCTGCAAGGCGTGCTGGCACAACGCCTCGTGCGCAAGCTTTGCCCGCAATGCAAGACGCGTTGCGATGTCACGGGTAGCTGGTTGCATCGGGGCTGCCCGGCATGCAATCACACGGGCTTCAGTGGCCGCACGGGCATACACGAGTTGTTTTGCGTGGGCGATGCGGCCCGCGCCTTGATCCATGATGGCAGCGACGAACAGGCCTTACGGCAGGCAGCGTTGCAAAGCGGCATGCGCAGCCTGCATGAAGACGGGTGGCGCTGGGTGGAGCAAGGCGTGACCACCGCGGCCGAGATCTCACGCGTGACGAATGAATCCTAATCCAGCGGTTACGAGACAGCATGCCAGCGTTCCGATATGAAGCCAGCGACGTTCAAGGACGCGTTCAGAACGGCCTCATTGAGGCGGAAAACGAACGCATGGCCAGACAGGCCTTGCGAGGGCGCGGGCTCTTGCCGCTGACCTTAAAAGCCGCGCATTCCGCAGCTTCCTCAAAGAGCGCGTTGCGTACACACCGGCGGATCAAGGACGCCGAGCTGTGCTGGATGACCCGACAGCTGGCGAGCTTGCTGGGCGCGGGACTGCCGCTGGATACCGCGCTCAGTGCCACGCTGGAACAAGCGCAAGGCCGCCATTTGACCGACGTGTTGGCCAGTGTCCGAGCCGATGTACGCTCGGGGCACCGGCTCGGGCAGGCGTTTGCCGCGCATCCGGTCGAGTTTCCCGCTATCTATCGTGCTCTCATCGATGCGGGCGAAGCATCGGGCGATTTGTCGCGGGTCATGGAGAATCTCGCCGACTATCTGGAGTCGCGCAGCAGCCTGCATAATAAGGTGCTCACGGCGTTTATCTATCCCGCCATTGTGACGCTGGTATCGATCGGGATCGTAGTGTTCTTGTTGAGTTATGTCGTCCCGCAGGTGGTGGGCGCATTCAGCCAAACGAATCAGACATTGCCTCTATTGACGCGCTTTATGCTGGCCGCGAGCGATGCCGTGCGGGAATGGGGCCCGCTGGCAGCGCTGGGCGTGGTGATCGCGCTAGGCCTGTGGCGTTGGCAGCTACGCCGGCCAAAGGTCAAGCTATCTTGGCACTCCACCATTCTGCGATTGCCCGTGGTGGGTTATTTTGTCTCTGGCGTGAACACAGCGCGCTATGCGGCGACATTGGCGATCCTGACGGGCGGTGGCGTGCCGCTATTGGCCGCGTTGGACGCCGCCGGACGCACGCTGAGCAATGCAAGGCTGCGGCTGGCCGCCGATGAGGCCGCGCAACGTGTGCGGGCAGGGAGCCCCCTGGCGGCTGCATTACAAGCGCAGGGGACGTTTCCCGCGCTCTTGACCTATCTGGTCAGCAGCGGTGAGCGCACGGGGGAGCTGCCGGCCATGTTGCAGCGTGCCTCGCAGACCTTGTCGGCACAGTTAGAGCGACGCGCGATGGCCATGACCGCGCTGCTCGAGCCATTGATGATTCTGATCATGGGCGCGATCGTGCTTGTCATCGTGCTAGCGGTGATGATGCCGATCATCGAGATCAATCAAATGAGTTTCTGAGGGAGGGTCATTGCGATGGCGACGCGCTGGGAGGTTTAGCATCGCTCACGAGGCGAAATCCCACGTGCGACATCGGGCTATAAGGGTCGGCGCCTTGGCGTGCGCTCGGCCGATACGACAGGCAGTAGTTTTCGTTGCAGAGAAAGGACCCACCGCGGATGACCCGTTTTGGCGCAGTGGCAGGGACGCCGGGATCAGACGGATCGAAGGATTGCGCGGGGCCTTTGGGGTTGTCGATGTCGGTCTTTTGGCGAGCCTGGTTAGCAAAGTAATCCGCGCGATACCAATCGGCGACCCATTGCCAGGCGTTGCCGGTCATGTCGTGTAGCCCGTAACCATTCGCGGGAAAGGTCTCCACCGACACTGTCGCGTTGGCGCCGCCCGCAGCGGGGCTGACCACGGGAAAGTGCTGTGCTTTCGCATCCCAGTAGTTCGCCATGCGTTGGCCCTCGGGTTCCAATTCATCGCCCCACACATAGGTCGCCTGTTCGAGTCCGCCGCGCGCGGCATATTCCCATTCCGCTTCGGTCGGCAGGCGTTTGCCCGCCCACTTGGCATAGGCCAATGCGTCGGCATAGCTCACTTGGACCACGGGATGGTCGCCCTTGCCGACGATGCTGCTGCCGGGCCCTTGTGGCTGGCGCCAGTTTGCACCGGGGATGTAGCGCCACCAGCTTGCATAGTTGGCCAGAGTCACGGGCGCCTGAGTCCCAACAAACACCATGGCACCAGGTACCAACACGCCCTCCGGCGGGCGCGGTGTGCCAGGCGGCAGCTGAACGCGCACCGTTTCCCAGTCAGGCACTTGCTCGGCCGTGGTGACATAGCCCGTCTCGCGCACGAACCGTGCAAACTGGTCGTTCGTCACATGCGTGACGTCCATCCAAAAACCGTTGACGCGAACGGGGTGCGCCGGACGTTCATTGGGTTGCGCAAGCTTGCTATCGCTACCCATTAAAAATCTGCCCGGCGGCACCCAGGCCATGTTTACCGGCCCGTTGTCGCCATCCCCGATGGTGATGGTATGAAGGGCAGGCACGCTGTTCTCGTCGCGGCTCCAGAGCGCCATCCCCGCCCATGCCAGTCCCGCCAGAACCACGCCCACGCCCGCCACGCAGGCAGCGCGCTTGCCTCGTTTAGTAAACGCCATACGAAGGCGGGCAGGTGGTGTTCAGGTTATTTTGGACAATCGTCTCGTCCACATGGTTGGTCAGCCCGTCGAGCATGCCATTGACGAAAAAGTCGTACACACTGGACAGGCCCCAGTTTTGCGCGATCTTGCGCCAGTTGTCCAAATCCTGCGCATTGACGACGCCATCGCGGTTGCCATCGCCCGGGCACGATGGCTCCGAGGCCAGCATGCGATCCATGGTCGCCCGCAGTTCATCGTAGATGGCCAACGTGTTGGCATCAGGATTGCTCACCAACAGATTCCGATCCGGCGTATCGAGCAGCGGCACCGGCACCGCTTGATTGATCTCATACAGCTCTTCGACCACGTCGGTCTTGCTGCCCTGTGTGCTGGGATCAAAATTCTGAGTGGTGTTGCGCACGAGTTTGTACTGGTCGTTGCGCACCGCGACGGACGTCTCCGGCATGATGTCCACCATGTCGCGCCCCGCGTTATACAGCGCGCGATTGACATCGGCGCACATCTTATAACCGGCGCCATCGTTGGGAATCACCGATGCATCGGTATAACCCGGGCCCCAGTAAACGCCCTGATTGTCTTCGCACACCCCTTTGCTCGTCGGAATCTGCGTGCAGGTGGTGTTGATCACGCACGGCGCGTTTCGGCCCCCATTGGCCTGATAGTTCACGCCGCCCATCGTGAAGTTGATATTGCGCAAGCTCGATTGCTCTGGGTTGCCCAAATAAGGCAGCAGCGCAACGGAGTCCACGGTGCGCGGTACTTCCTTATGCACATCAAGCCCGGCGATTTCACCAAAGAACTGATACAGATCCACTGCGTTGACCATGTGATCCACTTGGCGGCCCGGCTGCACGACTTGAGGGCCGGCAACGATCAGCGGATCCCACACCCCGGTTTGATATGCGGTGCCCTTGGCTTGCGATCCCACAAAAGGCAGTTTCACGGCCGATCCCAACGTGCCGTTATCGCCCACGATGACGATCACCGTGTTCGAGGCATTCGGATCGTAGATCAAGCTGCCATCCGGAGCGCGGCTCGCCAGACCGGTTTCGACCAAGATGCGGCCGAACTCCTTATCCATGGCCTCGGTCATCTGGTTCTGCAGCTGGCGACCGGTCGCGGTTGCCTGGCAGCTCCACCCATCAGACGCGAAATCCTCGGGGCCATCGACCAGCGACCCAGGGGGTTGTTGCCACGGCGTATGCGCGGCGCTGAAGCTGACCGTGGCCATCCACGGTTTGGCGCCGGACCGGGACTTGATCCATTCGATGGCGGCATCGGCTTCGGTGGTGGTGCGATACTGGCGCGAGCGTGGATCGCTCAGCGGCACTTGTTCCAGATGGTCGCCATCAATGATGACCAGCGGGGACACGTAGTAGCCGTTTTCGCGATTGAAATTCAGGTTCGACGGCGGCGTGCCGCAGGTTTCATCTGGCACAAAGATCCCGCCCGAACTCAGACACTGCAGCCCTGCGGCATCTTGGGATAAGGCGGTACGCGTGATTTCGCGGCAACTGTTGTCGGCCTGATAGCAGGCGCCAGAATCCGTGCCGCCCGCATGTTTGCCGGGAACAAATCCGCAGGAATACGTGCTCTCCGCGGCGATCCCGCCCGCCGTCGTATCGATCGACCCCGGCAAACCGCCAATCCACCCATAGAAGTAATCCCAGCCCAAGACGCTAGGCGTCATGTTTTCGGCTTCGTTATTCTCGGGCCCCGCCAAATGAAACTTGCCGAACATGCCGTTCTCATACCCGGCGCGTTTAAGCAGTTTCGGCACCGTCACGTCATAAGGCGAGACTTGTGAGTTCGCCAGATCATTCGGGCCGATGGCCTGATAGATATTGGTGCGGAACGGATAGCGCCCGACAAAAAAGGAAGCACGCCCAGGGGAGCATTCCGGCATGGACCACGCGTTATGAAACCGCAGTCCTGCATTGGCAACTGCACCGATATTGGGCAGGTCTGGCGGCGTGGCGCCACCGTATCCAAACGCGGCCATCTGGTCGATGCCGACATCGTCCATGATCATGAACAGAATGTTGGACGCCTGGGGCGGGCTCGGCGCGGGATCTGACTCATGATGGGAGCCACCGCCATCGCATCCGGCAAGAACGAGCGCAACCAACCCTGCCAGCGGCAGTGAACATAGCCTATTCTTCAACATGCCCTCTATCGGCTAGAACCGCACAATATCAGGGCCGACGCCTTGGTGCGGCGACTTCCCCTCGTTTATGTTTTGAATAAATTTGGTGCAGAAGTTTACTGGAGGGGATGCAATAAGGCACGCCAAAGAAGGTTTTTCTTGGAGGCGCCAAGCTATACGCGGTCTAGTCGCGCGCAGTCGCCCGGCATTTGAAGGCGTTGAAGGGCATTGCCTGCGCTAGCTGCCACTACGCAGCCAGCGCAGCGCCGACATCACCCCTGATTCGAAAACTCACGCATGATGCGCGCAAACTCGTCGGCCGCGTTATTGATCATGCGGATATAGCGCACGAATAAACCGCTGGGCAGTTGCGGGTCCGTTGCCGAAATCAGGAACTCGGTCGTCACAATGATGTTGTCATTGGCACTGTTGGCATGGATCTTCGCGCCCTTGCAGCGGCCATTCACCATGGAGATAGCTTGCAGAGCGGCAGCGAATTCTTCGTCGCTTTCCAATGGCCAGAAATTCGGAAACACCAGGCGCACGAAATCGGGGTCGTCGGCATCGGCGATCAGGATGTAGTTGCGGCCTTCGACCTTGAAGATCAGGTCGGCCGTCTGCGCGGAGTCATCCCATTGGGCCTGCCCACGGTTAAAGCCCTCGCTGTCGAGCAAGGTCTGGAAATACTGGGTCAAGCCCTCGGCAATACTGCGGCTCATACTGGGTGCTCCTGTGAAAAAAAGCGGGGTTCTAGAGTGTGTCTGGCTTTTCGACGGGGCGTATCACGCGAACCGCGAACATCAGCATCGCGATCAAAAATACCAGAAACAATAACTGAGAAGAGGACGCAAGCGCGCTGTCTCGCCACTGATTCAGACAGTCGGAACTGGGAGGCTGCTGCTGCACGACCTCGGTGCGAGCGCATTCCAGTGTGGTGATAGGCGTTTCGGGCGTTGCAGTATGTGCGTTCGCGTAAAGTTTGCCGCGCTCAAGCCAATACAGATAGGAGAAAGCATCCGTACCAGCCTGCAGATCGCGATGGTCCTGAATTCGCCCGCCGATCTCCAGCAGCACAAAGCTGGCCGTTACGCCCAGTGCGGCATTTCGCAGGCGCTGATGGCTTTCCAGACGGATGTGTTGCGCCTTGCTGACTTCGGCGGCGACATGGCGGCGGCGCGCGCGCACGGTGCTTTCGTAGCTGTTGACCATGTCTTTCATGGCAAAGGCGGCATCCAGCTTGCGCGCGACGCTTTCGGGCGTGAGCGCGGGCGGCTCGCCGCGGCCCAGACGTCCGATCTGCACATCCATATTGGCCTTCATCAGGTCGGCCAGCTTGCTATCGAGTACGGTCTCAATCTTGTCATTGATACTCAGCGCCACGCGTTCGGGCAGGGTCATGCGCCGGGTCGAGAACGCATAGACTGCGCCCGCCGCACTCGCCAAAGCGATGGCCAATGTCGCGCCATCCGGCAGAAAGTGCGTACGCCAGTGCGTCAGCCCTGCTAGCCAAGGCGCCAGCATGCCTGGGGTAAAGTCCAGTCCCGGGTGCAATGACAGCAGCAGCAATGCCGCGAATGCACCAAAGGCCAGCGTGTGCCCGCAGCGGGTGAGGGCAGCGATATGTTTGCTGATCCACACGGGCAAAGTGAAATTCCAGCGATACCACAGGAGGTCGCCCAGATCGCGCACAGACGATCGGCCATCCCCTTGGAGTCTGCGCCGGAGTTCGTCGGGCAAATTCTGCATTTCCGCCGGGATCACGGGCGCTGCCTCACGTACTTCGTCCAGTAGTCGCCATAACGTGCGGGTCAGGTGGGCGCGCTGCTTGGTCGACAGCGGCAGCGCGCCTATCTGACCGAACAACGCGCGCAAGTCTTCCAGTCGATTGATATACAGCGCCAGATTAGCCTTGCTGCCCGTGATTTTGGCGATCAACGCGGCACGTAGCAGGATCCCGTAACGCGCGCCCTCGGTGCAAAAGCACGGGTCAGAACTCAAGATGTCGCGCGACAAACTGGCCACTAAGGAGACGCAGTCACTGGCCTCTTTGGGCGGCGCGGACAATATCAACAACTTCAAGAGATCTTCGTTCAACGCCGAGCTGCTGGCTATCTTGAAGGAGTAGCCGGCGAGGTTGTTATCGATGTTGAAACTGTTGTAGGAATCCGCGCTTTTGAACTCGTTGAGTCCTGGGTGCTGCGTTTCTCTGGTGACACGTGGCGGAGTCGGCGCAATGGATTTGTGGCTCTCAGGCGAAGCCGGCGCGTTCAGATCCGACCGCGCGGGTCGCCGCACCACCACCCGGCCACGGGCTGCGGCGCGCGAAGGCAACAGGTTTGCCACCGCCGGCCGGTTATTCACGAGGGATGCCGCCCGAGTTGGTTTAGACCGGTTCTCTCGCTTATCGGACGGTGGTGTCGCGGCGGCTGACTCGGTAGGCTGCGCGGTCACATCGGCTGGCGTAGGCGACAAAGCCACGGCAAAGTCCATCTGCCCCGCGTTCTCACCCGTCTCAAAATAGCAATAGACGCGTTCCTGATAATGGCTATTGGACGCGACGTCCGCGTACCACGCTTGCAAGGTATCCAGCCACTGCGCGACGGCCTTCGCCTCTGTCTTGGGATGATCGCTCATGTCGACTGGGATTCGATGAACGACAATAGCGCTTCGCGATCCAGCACATGATCAGCCTGCAGCCGTTCACTGATCGCAACCAGTACACCGCGTTGCGATGCCAGCATGGATTTGGCGCGCGCATATTGCTCGGCGATCAAGGCTTGTGCCTCGGTCTCATCCGGCGAGCTCGTGTGCCAGTTCGGGTGCGAAGTACTGAATCCGTACACTCCCAACGCGGCTTCGGCGAGCCGGCGCGCGCTGGCCAGATCATTCGTCGATGTATAGCCGCCGGCACCCGTGCTGACTTCGTCTTCGCCAAACATGATCGCCTCGGCCGCGCGTCCGGCGAGCGTGACGCAGATGCGATCGAGCAATTCGCTACGCGTCAGATTGCGGTCGGCGCTCTTGATACCCACGAATCCCAGTGCGCCCTGATCGTCTGAGACGACTGAGGCGATTTGCACGTGTTCTCGCAAGCTGGGAATCAGCAACCCCAATAACGCATGGCCTGCCTCGTGATAGGCCGTGCGCGCGAGTTGCGGGCCATGCAGCGGTTTACGTGCGGCTTGAGGGGGAATGCTGAAGATTTCGTCTTGAATATCATTGACCGTGATCGCGCGATTGCCATCCATGCGTGCACGACGACGTGCGCCGCGTACCAGCAGTTCCACATCGGCGCCGGTCAATCCCAGCGAAAGCCCGGCACATCGCTCCAGGTCTTCCGATGAGATCTCATAAGCATAAGGACGCAGCTTGGCGAGATAGATCGCCTTCAATGCCGGCACGTCGGGACGACTGATGGGAATGACGCGATCCAGACGCCCCGCGCGCTTGAGCGCCGCGTCCACATTATCCGCATGATTCGTCGCGCCAATCACGATGACCTGATCGCGGTCATCAAAGCCATCGAGCTCGCTAAGCACCGCATTCAAGAACGCCGTATTCCACGATTCATTTTGTCCAGAAAACTTCTCGCGGTTGCCCAGGCTGTCGATTTCATCGATGAACAGGATGCTCGGGGCTTGCTGTCGCGCCGCGGCAAAGGTGGCCGACATCAGCTGAATGCACTCATCAAGACCATTGCCCACCATCCAATCTTTGACAGGCGCGACCGAGGTAAACGCGATACCGCATTCAAGCGCAATAGCACGAGCCAACGTTGTCTTGCCCGTGCCCGGCGGTCCGGCGAACAATGCACCGCGATCAACTTCCTTCCATTTGATCTTGCCGCGCATGGCGAGCTGCACATCGTTAAATAGCTGGCGCGCCCAGCGCTTTGCCGATTCGACACCATGCAGATCGTCCAGGCGGACGGACGCGCCGGCCGACTGCACCTGTATGCGCTGATCGCCCAATTGACGCAGTCCCGCGAGCCAGTCGTTTTGATTAGACAGCGTATTGACGCACAGCAGTTCTTGCGGCCCGATCGCGCTGGCCCAGGCCGATGACACCGCACTGACATCCACATCGGGATATCGGCTCTTTGCATACTCGATCAGACGCTCGGCATTCATCATTGGAATACTGAGATAGCCATCGCTACGCACCAGCGAGCGGAATTCGCGCGGCAGTTGATTGCGCGAGGTGCAGAACAGAATCATGCCGAACGCGCGCTGTTCGGCCATGCGGATCACCAGATCCTGGAAATTGGACGACACGCGGGTGTCGAGCTGATAGGTGTTTAACGCCGGACACAGGTTGGCCAGAGCGTTGCGCAAATTCTTCGCGTAATGCGGAAACGGGTTTTCGACAATGAATACCGGCAGCAGCGCGTTAACGCTCAGGCGTTCCTGGATCTGCTGCGCGACCGGCATGACGAAGAATTCCCACACGTCTTGCGTATTGGGATCCATAGGTTCGTGGGTGTCGTGTACCGATGCGGGATCGTCGGGTGCACGGCTCAACCCGGGCAGTGAGTTGCGGCGCAAACGCGCCAGCAGATGTTCAGAGATGGCGCGCGGCGAGCCGGGCTCGGCCACGGACGGTGCCGGGGGTGTGGGGTCGGTTGGGGTCTTGAGTGGCACGGCTGGAGGCAGTGGTGAAGCAGGGTGGTCCGAAGTCGGTACGTCCGCGCCAGACGAATCCTGGCCGGCTGGGTTTGAACTTCTGGAGACGGGAGCGGGTGCTTTTGAATCTGCCGGTTTGCCTTGCTGTGTTGGCGCAGTATTGGCCGGTGCGCTGCCAGACCGGCGCCGCGCCGCAAGCTGACGCAGCAACGCTGACTGGACTTCACTTGGTTGCCGCGCGGGCTGCGCCTGTGCCGTTCTATCGCGGGGGGAGGCGGGTGATCCGTCAAATGCGGGGGGCGCCGCCGGGCGATCGGGCACCGGTTTACCCGTCGGCTTGGCTCCCGTGCCGCGAAGCCAGTCAGTAATGCGACCCAAACAACCTCCCGTTCTGGTGATTCCTGCATCGTCGGGTCCTCAATATGAGGCTGCGATGCGTCGTCGTCGCGTAACATTCGTTACACAAGGGGGGCTATTAAACCTTAAAACCGTTATGTCGCAAAGGCTCGCTCATCAGGCGGCGCGCATGACGACTTGTACAATGGCTGCCCGCTCAACAAGGTCTAAGCATGGTTAGTCAGATACTGGAAGTAGGGTCGTGGCTGCTGGAGAATCCCGCGCGTCTGCTCGTCCTGATCTCGATGATCGTGACGTGGTGTGTGGGAGTGGCGGAATATAACGGGCGCCGCTCCGGGGGTTCGGGTTGGCTGACGCTGGCGCGTCTGGTAACTGGTGCTGTCTTTACGCTGTTTACGGCTATTGTGGCCGGGTTCTACGGCGGAGTGGGCGCTTTTTTTGGTTATCTCGCGATCCAGGTCATGGTATCCATCGTCATTCCCATTGTCTGGCTCGAAAAGATGTAGGACAGGGCATGGCGCACCGATGTCGATTCGCGGTGCGCGGGGCGGGGGGCGCTCTTATTGACGTCGCACCATCCAAACCTCACAGCTGGCTTTAAGCTGCATCCCTTTACAATCGCCGTGCCTTCGCCCGCTTAGGGCGTGTCTCTCACTGATATTGCCGAACGCCTGTAACCGCCTGGGGCATGGTGCGCTTCTTCATCGGCCGCGTCAGTCTTTCTTCATTATGGATCGATGACTTCTCTGCGACTCTTGACCGTCATTCTCGCCTGTCTGGCGATGTTGGGGCCCTTTGCGACTGACGCGTATCTGCCCTCCTTCATCAGCATCGGCAACGAGTTTTCGGCGAGTCCGTCGATGGTGCAGCAAACGCTGAGCCTGTATCTGATCGGGTTCGCGGTCATGAGTCTGTTTTGGGGGACCTTGTCTGACAGTTTCGGTCGTCGCCCCATCATTATCTTCTCGCTTGTGCTATTTGGCATCGGCTCGATCGGCTCGGCGTTCGCACCGTCATTCGGCTGGCTGTTGTTCTTTCGCGTGCTGCAAGGTTGCTCGGCCGGAGCCGGCCGAGTGGTCGGCCAGGCGCTGGTGCGTGACCGGTTCAGTGGAGCTGATGCGCAGCGGCTATTCGCGAATATCACGATGGTCTTCAGCCTCGCGCCGGCTCTTGCCCCAGTGGTCGGAGGCTATCTGGATGCGTATGCGGGGTGGCGATCCACCTTTATCCTGTTGGTCGTCTTGACCGTGGTGCTGCTCGCCGTTTGCTGGCGTCATTTGCCCGAAAGCCTGCCGCCCGAGGCGCGTCAGCCGTTGCGCCTGGGACCGATATTTCGCAACTATCTGCAGGCCTTGCGTCATCCGCAATTTCTCTTAGCCGTATTAGGCGTGGGCTTTGCGTTCTCCGGCTTTGCGCTGTATATCGCTTCGGCGGCCCGTTTCATCATGGGCATTCTGCAGCTGCCGGAGACGGCATTCGGCTGGCTGTTTATCCCCTTCATTCTCGGGATGGTGGGCGGCTCCATGCTGAATTCCAAGTTGGCGGGGCGTGTCCCGGCCAGCGCGATGATCCGGTGTGGGTTGATCGTGATGGCCTGTGGCGCGTTGTTCAACCTGGTCTACAACAGCTTTTGGCAGGCCACCGTGCCCTGGGCAGTAATGCCGATATTTGTGTACGCACTGGGGATGTCCATGGCGCTGCCGAGTATGACCGTCATGGTGCTCGGCATCTTTCCACATATGCGCGGCTTGGCATCGTCCTTGCAAAGCGCGGCCCAAATGACGATTTTCGCCACAGTATCGGGCGTCATTGCGCCCTTGCTGTTCGAGAGCGCGTTGTTACTGGCCAGCGGCATGGTGGGCAGCGCCGTGCTCTGTATCGGATTTTGGACGGCAAGCAGGCACGTGGCACATCGATCACTCGCCGCGAAGAAATAAGCAGCCGCGATCGGTATGATCGAAGCTTAAGTGCACCGCCGTGGTTCATGCGCCGCGACACCGCGTTGTGCTGGACAGTGCTATTTTTAATGCTTGAATAAAGAATTCAAATCCGCGGCCGTCGTCAACGGCGGCCCGTTTCCATAAAAAGGAGTGAGTATGGACCTGGGAATCGCAGGCAAGACGGCCTTGGTAGGGGGAGCGAGCAAAGGCCTGGGCTATGGGTGCGCGTTGGCGCTGGTGCGTGAAGGCGTCAACGTCGTCATTGTCGCCCGGGGCGCCGAGGCACTGGAGTCGGCGCGGGCTCAGCTTTTGCAGGAACGCGCCAATCCCGATTCGTTCGTGAAGGCGGTGGCCGTGGATATCACCACGCAGCAAGGCCGCGAAGCCGTATTCTCCGAGTGCCGCGACTACGACATTGTCGTCACCAATGCCGGCGGCCCGCCGCCAGGCGATTTTCGTGACTGGGACCGCGATCAATGGATCAAGGCGGTGGACGCCAACATGCTGACACCGATCGAGCTCATCAAGGCGACCGTGGACAGCATGGCAGAGCGGGGTTTCGGTCGCATCGTGAACATCACCTCCAGCGCCGTGAAGGCACCCATCGATATCCTGGGGTTATCCAATGGCGCGCGTAGCGGTTTGACCGGCTTTGTCGCTGGCGTGGCCCGCAGCGGCATCGCGGCAAAGGGCGTGACCATCAACAACCTGCTGCCCGGTTCATTCGATACCGACCGCTTGCGCTCGAACATCGCGCTGACCGCGTCGAAAACGGGCAAGGATGTCGAGGCGGTCCGCGATGCGCGCACGGCGACCATCCCGGCGCGGCGCTTGGGTAATGCCGAAGAGTTCGGCGCGATCTGCGCGTTTCTGTGCAGCGTGCAGGCGGGGTATATCACCGGGCAAAACGTGCTGGCCGATGGCGGCGCGTATCCGGGGACTTTCTAGTATCGGCTCGCTTTATTCAACGGCCAACCGCAGCGGCGCACGATTCCCATTGCGGCTGGCCGCCGGGCAGGCGACGATGCGGCCCGCGCGACTACCGGGTCAGGTCAGCGCTTTGACCTGAGCTTCCAACCGGGCTTTGAGATCGGGCGCCAACTGCAATTGGCGCGCGAGTTCATCCAGATAGGCGCGTTCCATAAAGCTCTCCTCGTCGACCACGAGCAGGCTTGCGAGATACATCTCGGCGGCCATCTCGGGGCTTTTCGCGGCGGCGGCGATCGCGGCGGGATCCAGCGGGCGGGCCAGCTCCGATTCGAGCCACTGGCGGTCGTCCGCATCGCTGGAAAGCTTGGCGAACTCGGTCTCGAGTAATTGTTTCTCTTCTGGCCCGATGTGGCCATCGGCCTTGGCGGCCGCTACCATTGCCGTGAGTACGGCCGTGCTGTGCTGTTCGAGCTGCGGCGCAGGCAGACGGGCGAACGCCTCGGGCGTGACGGGGGCGTCAGCGGCGGGGGCGTGGCCCCCGGGGGTCCCAGCTTGTTGTTTTTGCCAGTCGCCATAAGCGCGATAGGCCAGGGCGCCCAACGCTGCCAGGCCGCCATACATGGCAACTTTGCCGCCGACCTTGCGTACCTTTTTGTTGCCCAACAGCAGGCTCAGTGCACCCGCGCCCAGTGCGCCGCTACCCAGGCCAGCCAGGAACGGCGCCGCTTTACCATCGGAGGTCGCCGATTGCACGCGCGTACTTGCGTCGCGAGCGAGGCTTTGTCCGGATTGCAAAAGTTGTTCGAGTAACTGGCGGGCGCTCATCTGGCTCTCCTGGAGATTGGCACAAACTCGTCAGACCGGCACTCGCGGACGAAGTTCAGTTTCCGGTCAGCAATATAGGGGAGGGGTGTGACGGCTGAAAGCAATAAACGGCTGCCATCTGACAGCTGCCCTAGAGTGGACAGTGATCCACCCCTCGGCGCGCCATTCAGATGGCTGTCTCGTGTGGGCAATGCCGACAGGCTTATTCCATGCCTGGGGTCACCGTCGAAAACCCGGCGTCCACGTGCGTGATCTCGCCCGTGACGCCCGCGGCCAGATCCGACAGCAGGAAGGCCGCGACATTGCCGACTTCCTCGATCGTGACGTTGCGGCGCAAGGGGGCGTGCGCTTCGACGAACTTCAGGATCGACGAGAAATCCTTGATACCGCTGGCGGCCAGCGTCTTGATGGGCCCTGCGGAAATGCCGTTGGCGCGGATGCCGCGCGGGCCAAGCGCCGAAGCCAGATAGCGCACGCTGGCTTCCAGCGAGGCCTTGGCCAAGCCCATCGTGTTGTAGTTCGGCACTACGCGTTCGGCGCCCAGGTAGGTCAGCGTCAGCACCGAGGCTTTACGGCCTTCCATCAAGGGCAGCGCTGCCTTGGCCAGGGCCGGGAAGCTATACGCCGAGATGTCGTGCGCAATGCGAAACCCCTCGCGCGACAAGCCATCGAGAAAATCGCCCGCGATGGCTTCGCGAGGGGCGAAACCGATGGAGTGCACCAGCCCGTCCAGACCGTCCCAGCGTTTGCCGAGCTCGGTGATCGTGGCTTCGATCTGGCTATCTTCGGCCACATCGCAGGGCAGCACGATGTCACTGCCGAACTGAGCGGCGAATTCGCCCACGCGGTCCTTGAAGCGCTCACCCACATAGGTGAAAGCCAGTTCTGCGCCTTGCTGATGGCAGGCCTGGGCGATGCCATAGGCGATGGAACGGTTGGAAAGCACCCCGGTGACGAGGATGCGTTTGCCGGCGAGAAAGCCCATGAGTCGTGTCCTTAGAGTTCCGTACGGAAAGGCCGCTATTTTAAGCGTAACGCTTAGCCGCGCGTCCCAGTGCCCGGCACGCGCAACTGCGCGCCGACTTTGAGCTTGCTGCTCTTGAGGTTGTTCAAGGCCTTGAGCGCATCAACCGAGGTGCCATATTGTCGGGCCAGGCTCGTGAGGGTGTCGCCCGAGCGGACCTTGTGGTTGCGCACATTGGGCCGTTTGGTCGGCGTCGCACGCCCGGCCCGCGTAGCCTTGGGCATCGCGCCCACCGGCGTCTCCAGCGAGGCCAGCTGAACGCCTCCCTGCGGGGCGGCCGGAATCAGCAGGGCCGATCCGCTGGCGACCTTGGTGCGCTGGCCCACGCCGTTGGCGCTGCGCAGCGCCGTCTCTGTCACGCCAAAGCGCTTCGCGATCGCGGCATACGATTCGCCACGGCGCGGCTGATAGACCTTCCAACTGGTCAAATCGCCTTTGTAGGCTTGCAGATTGGCGTTGAATTTTTCCACCCGATCGGCCGGCAGCAGCAGCGTCGGTTGGTGCTCGGCCCGGATGACCGGCCGGTTAAACGACGGATTCAGCGCCTTGAATTCCTCTAGCGGCATTTCCGCCAGACGAGCCGCCAGCTCCAGGTCGATATCGCGCGTTTTGCGCACCATGGCGAAGTACGGCGAATTTCCCACATGGGGCAGTGCCACCGCGTACTTCTTGGGGTTGGAGATGATGTTCTTGATGGCCTGCAGCTTGGGCACGTAGTTACGTGTTTCCTCAGGCATATTCAGCGACAGATAGTCCGTCGGTAGCCCGGCCGCTTCGTTCTTGGCCACGGCGCGCTGCACGGAGCCTTCGCCCCAGTTGTAAGACGCAAGGGCCAAATACCAGTCGCCCTGCATTTCAAAAAGCTTTTCCAGATAATCCAAGGCCGCGTAGGTCGAGGCAATCGGATCGCGCCGCTCGTCGCGCCACCAGTCCTGCTTGAGGTTGAAATACTGTCCCGTCGCCGGCACAAACTGCCATAGGCCCGAAGCTTGCGAACGGGATAACGCGGTCGGGTTGTACGCGCTCTCGACGAAGGGCAACAGCGCCAGCTCGGTCGGCAGACCACGGCGGTTGATTTCTTCGACGATGAAATACAGATATTTGCCCGCGCGCTCGGCCATGCGTTGCACCGATTCCGGATGGGCGGCGTAATACGCGGTCCATTCCTCGGCAAGCTGGGTATTCAGATTGGGGATGGCGAACCCGCGGCGGATGCGGTCCCAGGCGTCCCTGGGCGGGCTGGTCAGGTCGACGGTACGGGACGTATCGGCTGCGACGTACTGTTGCTTGTTGTCGGGCGAGGTCGCCGTTGTCGCCGGATTGCGCTGGGTGCCGGCGCAGCCGGCCAGGATGGCGAGAACAACAGGTAGCAGAAGTCGTAGCAAATTCATCGGGTCATTGTCACTTGAAGTCGTTTTTCCATTCACGCAACGCGGCGAACGCGGCTACCGGCGTATCCAACGCATGCCCAGCTTGCCGAGCGGCTGCTTGAACGACAGCGCCGACATCGGTGCGCAAGAACGGATTGGTTTCCAGCTCTAGCGCCATGGTGGTGGGCACGGTGGGACGGCCTTGCTCGCGACACTGCTGGGCCCGCTGATACCACTGTTGCAAAGCCACGTTGGCAGGCTCGACTGCCAAGGCCCAACGCAAGTTGGACAACGTGTACTCGTGCGCACAGCAGACCTGCGTATCGGCGGGTAAGGGTGTGAATTTTGCCAGAGAGGCGTGCATTTGTGCGGGTGTGCCTTCAAAAAGTCGCCCGCAACCCCCGGCAAATAGGGTATCCCCGCAGAATAACACGGGAGAATCGAGTCCCTGGATCTGGCCGAAATACGCGATGTGTCCTGCGGTATGCCCGGGAACATCCAGAACTTTTAGCTCCAGCCCCATCTGCGGCAAGCTGACGCGATCGCCCTCGGCCAGCCGCACATCGCAATGCGGCAAGTGTTCACTGGCTGGACCATAGACCGTGGCCTGGCTCTGCGCGATCAGTTCCAACACCCCGCCTACATGGTCGTTGTGATGATGGGTGAGTAGAATGGCGCGCAGTTGCAGTCCGCGCTGCGCCAGGTATTCGAGCACCGGGCCGGCCTGACCCGGATCCACCACCACGGCATCATTGCCGCGCACAATCGCCCAGATATAGTTATCGGAGAAGGCGGGTAGGGGCAGCAGCGTGCCGTCGCCATCCGTCGCGGGTAAGTTTTGCATCATATGAGGACGTCGCCGTGACTGAGGAAATTCCGCCGATTGTAGAACTAGCCGAGTGGTTTCAGACACCCCCCGGGCAATATGTCCTGGCGTGGGAACGCGAGCAGTTCGACAAGATTGTCGCGGATGTCTTTGGCTATTACGCCTGGCAAGTCGGTTTGGCCGACTTCAATCTGTTGCATGACAATCGCATGCCCTTTAAAGGCTGGGTTGGCGCGCAGATGCCCTCGGATTCGCAGAGAGCGCTCTGGCAGGGATGCGTGGTGGCGCAGCCGGACGCGCTGCCCTTTGAGTCGCAGAGCGTCGACCTGCTCGTCTTGCCGCACGCCTTCGAATGCACCGACGCACCGCATGCCGTGCTGCGCGAAGCCGAGCGCGTGCTAGTCCCAGAAGGCCGCCTCGTGGTGTCCGGATTCAATCCATGGAGCCTGTGGGGCGCGCGTAACGCCACTCCAGGCATGGAGCCCTGGCTGCCCCGCCCGTTTTCATCTCAGGTATCCTTGCCACGCTTAAAGGACTGGCTCAAGCTGATGTCCTTCGATGTCGAGCCGGGCCGTTTCGGTTGTTACGCGCCGGCGTGTCGCACCGAAAAATGGTTGCAACGCTGGAGCTTCATGGAACCCTACGGACGCCGCTGGTGGTCGTTCGGCGGCGCGGTCTACGTCGTGTGCGCGGTCAAGCGCGTGGCAGGGATGCGTCTGGTCGGCGCGCCGTGGAAATCCAAAAAGCGCCGGCGACGCGCGCGCGTGGCGCCCGTAGTCGTGAACCGGCAACCCCGCCTGGACAAACCCTGAACGAGACGCTATGTCCGCGCTCGGTCTGATTCAACAGTAGGACTCATGCAAAACCATCAAGACAATCGTCCACAGGTCGAAATGTGGACGGACGGCGCCTGTAAAGGCAATCCGGGCCCGGGTGGCTGGGGCGTACTCATGCGCGCCGGCTCGCACGAAAAAACCATGCACGGCGGCGAAGCTGGCACGACCAATAACCGCATGGAGCTGCTCGCCGTGATCGAAGGCCTGCGCGCGCTCAAACGTCCGTGCGAGGTGATCATCCACACGGATTCCCAATATGTCATGAAAGGCATGACGGAATGGCTCGTCAACTGGAAGCGTCGGGGCTGGCTCACCGCGGACAAAAAGCCCGTCAAGAACGCCGAACTCTGGCAGGCGCTGGACGAGCAAGTGGGTCGTCATCAGGTCCAATGGCGCTGGGTGCGCGGGCATGCGGGCGACCCTGGGAATGAGCGCGCCGACGCGCTGGCCAATATGGGTGTAGAGAGCTTGCGCAAGGCCAGCTGAAACGCTGTGCGTGCCTTGCGAGTCGCGACAGGCCGACGCGATCCGGCACTGCGATTGAGCCGTTCGACGGCCCGCATGCCGATAACACCCCCCGGGAATTCCGGCTCAAGATCGGGGATTACCCGGATTCCTCGCCATCCGATGGAACTACTGGGACAAATTTGTGCCTAGGTGTAAACCGTGGGTGCTAAAGTGCCACCTCACCGAATTGTTCACCAACAGCGGGCCTTGGGCATCAAGGCGCCACTGGCTCAAGCTCTGATTAATTGCGCATGAAGAAAGCTGTAATGCTGACCGCTATCGCGGTCGGGCTCGCCGCGGGTGTGGCGCTAGGTTTTGTGGGCGCGCGATGGTGGCCAGCACCCGCCGGTCAGGTCGCGGCTGCTCCGGCCGCTGCCTCCGCCCCGGCGCCGGCCAAGCCCGCCGAGACCGTTCGTGTCGAGGTCGCGGAGGTCAAGCCCTTACAACTCGCGCGCGGCATTGCCGCGGTGGGCAGTTTGCGCTCGGATGAGTCCGTGGTGTTGCGTCCGGAAGTGGCAGGGCGCATTCAGTCCATCGATTTCAAGGAAGGTCAGCCGGTCGAAAAAGGCCAGGTCCTGTTCCGTCTGGATGACGCTGTCGCCCGCGCCGAACTCGACCAGGCGCGCGCCAACCTCGCGCTGGCCCAGACGCATTACCGTCGCGCCGTGGATCTGCAAGGCCGCGGCTTTGTCAGTCAGCAGGCGCGCGACGAGTCAGCCAGCAATCTCAAAATCCAACAGGCCGCCGTCGCGCTCGCGCAGGCACGTTTCGACAAAATGGTGCTACGCGCGCCCTTCGCTGGCGTGGTGGGCCTGCGCAATGTGTCGGTCGGCGATTACGTCGCCCAGGGCCAGGACCTGGTGCCGATCGAGGCCATCCATCCGCTCAAGGTCGATTTCCGGGTGCCCGAGATGTACTTCAACCAGATCCGCGTCGGCCAAGCGCTGAACCTGCGGCTCGACGCCTTGCCCGGGATGCAGCGAGAGGGCGAAGTCTATGCCGTCAGCCCGCTCGTGGAATCGGGCGGACGCTCGATCCTCATCCGTGCCGTGGTGCCCAACAGCGATGGCTTGCTGCGGCCCGGCATGTTTGCCCGCGTGCAGCTCCTGTTCGGCACGGACGAAGTGCTCGCGGTTCCCGAGGCAGCCTTGGCGCCGTCCGGGCAAGCTCAGTACGTCTATATCGTGAAAGACGGCCGTGCGCACCGAACCGAAGTCACCCTGGGCGAGCGTCGCGATGGTCAAGTCGAAATCCTGACCGGCGTGTCAGCGGGCGACAAAGTCGTGATTGCCGGCTTCCAGCGACTCGCTGATGGCGCGCCGGTTCGAATCGCACGCGATGCGTCGGCAGTGGAGCAGGCTAACCCGCAAGCGGCGAAATAATCATGGTTTTGTCCGAGGTCTGTATCAAACGGCCGGTGTTCGCATCGGTGCTCTCGCTCATCATCGTGCTCATCGGCTTGATCTCGTATTCCCGCCTGTCGGTTCGGGAGTATCCCAACATCGACGAGCCGATCGTCTCGGTCAACACCACTTACAAGGGCGCTTCGCCCGAAGTGGTCGAGTCGCAGGTGACCAAGCCGCTGGAGGATCAGCTGGCGGGTATCGAGGGCGTGAACGTCATGACCTCGCGCAGCCGCACCGAGCGCAGCCAGATCAACGTCAAGTTCGATTTATCGCGCGATCCCGATGCCGCCGCGGCCGAAGTGCGCGACAAGGTCTCGCGCGCGCGGCGGTTCCTGCCCGATGAAATCGACGAGCCCATCATCGGCAAGGTCGAGGCCGATGCCACCCCGATCATTTTCATCGCGGTGGAGTCGGGGTCCCTCTCGGTGATCGAGACCTCTGACTATATCAACCGCTATATCAAGACGCGGTTGTCGGTGTTGCCGGGCGCGGCAGAAGTCCGCGTCTATGGCGAGCGATTACCTTCCATGCGCATCTTCGTCGATCGCGCCAAGCTCGCCGGCTATAACCTCACCGTGCAGGACGTCGAGAATGCGCTGAAAAGCCAAAACGTCGAAATCCCGGCCGGCCGCATCGAATCGCGCGACCGGGAATTCACCGTGGTGTCGTCGACCGACCTGCAAACCCCCGAACAGTTCGGCAACGTCGTGGTGGCCAATGTGCAGGGCTATCCCGTGCGCATCCGCGATGTCGCCAAGGTCGAGATCGGCGCGGCCGACGACCGGATTCTTTCCCGCTTTAATGGCAGGCCAGCCATCAACATCGGCCTGACCCGCCAGTCCACCGCCAACCCGTTGGATCTGTCGCAGGCCGTGCGCGCCGAGGTCGAACGATTAAACGAAACGCTGCCAGAAGGGATGAAGCTCAACATCGCGTACGACACGTCGACGTTTATCGAGCGCTCCATCAATTCCGTCTTGCAGACCATCGTCGAGGCGATTGTTCTCGTCGTGCTGGTGATTTTCTTCTTCCTGCGCAACCTGCGCGCCAGCGTCATCCCTATCGTTACCATCCCCGTCTCGCTCATCGGCGCTTGCGCGTTGATGTACATGTTTGGGTTCTCGGTCAATACGCTGACTCTGCTGGCCATGGTGCTGGCTATTGGTCTGGTGGTGGACGATGCCATCGTGGTGCTTGAAAACATCTATCGGCACATCGAGGACGGCATGCCGCCCCGGCAGGCGGCGCTGCAGGGGTCCCAGGAAATCGGCTTTGCCGTCGTGGCGATGACCCTCACGCTGGTCACTGTGTATGCGCCGCTGGCATTCGCCACTGGCCGTACCGGCAAACTCTTTATCGAGTTCGCCTTGACACTGGCGGGCGCCGTGCTCGTGTCCGGCTTCGTGGCGTTGACGCTCACGCCCATGATGTGTTCCATCCTGCTGCGTCACGAGCCCCGCCATAATCGGTTCTACAACCTCATCGAAGGCTGGCTCAACGGCATGGGTAATGGCTACCGGCGCGCCTTGCGCTGGTCACTCAAGCACCGCGCGGTCATCGTGGTGGTGGGGCTGTTATTCGCGGGTGCCAGCGGCGTGCTGTTCTCGGTGGTCAAAAGCGAACTCGCGCCGATCGAGGATCGTGGCGTGATCTTCGGCATCGTGTCCTCGCCAGAGGGTTCGACGGTCAACTACATGCTCGATAGCATGAAAGAGATCGAGGAGCACTACGCCAAGATTGACGACGCGGGCTCTTATCAAGTCTCGATCGGGTTTCCGACCGTGACCGACGGCACGGCGATCCTGCGGCTCAAACCCTGGGAAGAGCGCGATCGCAAACAACAAGATATCGCTCGCGAACTGCAGCCGAAATTCGCCGCGATCCCGGGCGTGAAAGCCTTCCCGAGCAATCCACCATCCTTGGGCCAGTCAGCGCGCTCCAAGCCCATCGAGTTCGTCATCATGAGCCAGTCCTCGTATCCCGAGCTTTCGCGGCTGGTGAACATCTACATGGACGCGCTGCGCGACTACCCCGGTCTGGTGAACCTGGACTCTGACCTACGCCTGAACACCCCCGAGCTGCGCGTACAGGTCGATCGCGACAAGATGGCGGACGTGGGCGCGGGGGTCGATGTGGTGGGACGCACCCTGGAATCCATGCTGGGCGGCCGTCAAGTCACCCGCTACAAGGACGAGGGCGAGCAGTACGACGTGATCGTTCAGGTGCAACCGCGTGATCGCAGCAACCCGACTGATATCTCCGGCATCTACGTGCGGACCCGGGACAACTCGATGGTGCAGCTGGATAACCTGCTGTCGGTACACGAAAGCGTGTCGCCGCAGTCGCTGAATCACTTCAACCGTCTGCGCGCCGTCAAGGTCGAGGCCGCAGTGGCGCCGGGTTATGCGCTGGGCGAAGTGCTCGAGCATATGCAGCAGGTTGCGCGCGAGGTCTTGCCGCCCACGATTCAGACGGATTTGGACGGTCAGTCGCGCGAGTTCCGCGACTCCTCGGGCAGTATCTACCTGGTTTTCGCCATGGCCCTGGCGTTCATTTATCTGGTGATGGCGGCGCAATTCGAGAGCTGGCGCAATCCGTTCATCATCATGCTGTCCGTGCCGTTGTCGATGACGGGGGCGTTGCTGGCTCTATGGCTCAGTGGTGGGACGTTATCGATCTATAGCCAGATCGGGCTCATCACCCTGGTGGGCCTCATCACCAAGCACGGCATTTTGATCGTCGAATTCGCCAATCAGTTGCGCGATGAAGGTCACGAGCTGTTCGAGGCCGTGGTAGAGGCGAGCGTGATGCGCTTGCGTCCGATTTTGATGACGACGGGCGCCATGGTTCTGGGCACGCTGCCGCTGGCAGTCTCATCGGGTGCGGGCGCCGAGTCGCGTCAGCAGATCGGCTGGGTGCTGGTGGGTGGGCTGATGTTGGGGACGGTGCTGACCCTGTTTGTGGTCCCTGTCGCCTACACCCTGATCGCCAAAGTACGCAAGCCACAGCAAACCGTCGACACGTCTCACGTGTAGTTTTTGCGAGGGCTCAGCAGGCCCTCGGTCTCGTAGTGTTATGGGAAATGCACCGGGATAGTGTTCCGGCCGTTGGGCCGCCGACATGGGTATTCCCTGGCCCGCAGGGCCATGCAGGCGCCGGTTCGATGCGCGGGTGCCCGTGCGAACCTACGGCTTAGACTCGTCGCTGGGCGTGTTCACCAGTTCATCGTCCTCCGGCGTGATAATGCCGGGATTGCCGGGTTCCGTGAGCACACGGCCATCACGCGGTTGCCCCGCGACGACCGGCGTGTCCTCCGGCATGGGCATTTTGCCCGTGCCGAGCATTTCCTCCTCGGCGGCGGAGCGGTGCTGATCGCCCTTGGGGCTGGCAATCGGGTTATCTAATGGGGTAGGGCTCATGGTGACCTCCTGCGAGATGGTGAGCGGGGAAAACCCCTCACCTTTCACGGGTCATAGTAGAAGCCGCCGCCGCCACGCGTCGTGACGGCGTGTGTCCGTTGAAAAAGGCTGTTGCTAGGGGCGCTCTTCGGCGACGTGGTGCGACAGGCAGGATGGCGCCAGGCTAGGTACACTACTGTCTTTCCTGGTCGATCCGTTATGAACAATACGGTGCGCCGCTGCCGTCACCGCCGCTGTCTCGCCAGACCGGACCAACCGCGGTTGGCCAGCGCACAGACATAGCCGCTTAGCGGTTGGGGCGCGCGCCGTGCCACGGATCTTCCACGCATACCATCCGTTACGAATCTGCCCTCATGCGCCAAATCATTTTTGATACTGAAACCACCGGACTTGACCCCGCGCAGGGCCACCGCATCATCGAAATCGGCTGCGTTGAAGTCGTCAATCGCGTCGTCACGGGCAATAACCTTCACCTGTACCTGAATCCCGATCGCGACAGCGATCCCGAAGCACTTGCCGTACACGGGCTGACGACCGAGTTCCTGGCTGATAAGCCGCGATTCCCGGAAATCGCACAGGAATTCCTCGACTTTATCCGTGGCGCCGAGCTCATCGCCCATAACGCCGCGTTCGATGTGAAATTCTTCAACGCTGAGTTGGCGCGCATTGGCGCGGGCACGCTGTCGGAGCACTGTGCCACGATCACCGACTCGCTGTTGCACGCGCGTACGCTATATCCGGGCAAGCGCAATTCGCTGGACGCGCTGTGCGACCGCTTGGGCATCTCCAACGCCCATCGCACGCTGCACGGCGCGTTGCTGGACTCGCAACTGCTGGCCGAGGTGTGGCTGGCCATGACGCGTGGCCAGGACGCCCTGCTGATCGAGGTGGATGACACCTCGGGCACCGGTGCCGCCGGCGTGTCGCTACAGGCCTTCGATGGTTCCGTCCTGCCGGTGCTACGTGCCAGCGGCGACGAACTCACGGCCCATGACGAATATCTGGCCGCGCTCGACAAGGCCGTAGGCGGCGCCTGCGTCTGGCGCTCGCTCGAAACACCGGCTGAAGCCACCGCCGAAGCATAGCTTGCACGCTGAAACTTCGTGTGCTAGAATTCCGCTTCTTTGGGTGGTTAGCTCAGTGGTAGAGCACTGCCTTCACACGGCAGGGGTCACAAGTTCGAACCTTGTACCACCCACCAGGATACCCAGAGAACAAAAGGCTTAGCGTAATTCGCTAGGCCTTTTGTTTTTTGGCGCTCAATATACCCGCCCGGGGGCTTGGCCAATGAGTCACGGCGGGGCTTGCGCTGGTCGTGGGCCGAGACGGGCCCCAAGCGGACGGCGCGAGCGTACAGGCCTCTGCCTCGTGAGTTTGCTTCTTCCTTTCTTGGTAAAGTCGAGAGTGGGCAAACCGCCATGTGCAGAGATGGGCTCTACCCCATAAACGGGGGATGAGCATTCATCAGACCCGGTTAATCACACGGTTCCAACCGCACTGAGCCAAGACTCTCATGCGGTAATTCTCAAAATTTC
>NZ_WSJA01000027.1:0-306 GCF_009763235.1 Bordetella sp. 15P40C-2 | reverse complement strand
TTCACAAACGAATGTTCACTATCATCGGCGCTAAGGCGTTTCACTGTCCTGTTCGGGATGGGAAGGAGTGGGACCACCTTGCTATGGTCGTCAGGCGTAACTGGTTGGGTGGATAGTGGTTTAGGACTACCTACCCCAATTTGGAAGAAGCACATCGAGTTGATGCGAGCGGCTCATTTGATTGAGGCTTCGCAACAACGACGGGTCATGTTTGACGAATTTATATAAACGGCACTTGTCGCTACGCTCATATCAGGTCATTAAAACCTACAGAGTTATAGGATCAAGCCGCACGGGCAATTAGTA